>JBGVMW010000049.1:0-3954 GCA_045125095.1 Lachnospiraceae bacterium | reverse complement strand
CAGTCGAGTAGACTAATGCCTCACAACACTAGCCCCTCACAGAACCGTACGTGCGGCTTTCCCGCATACGGCTCCTCATAATAACATTCATTTCTAGAACAACTTAACATATATCTTTGGCTTTGCCAACGGATACACTTTCAGCATCTCGATATAGCCATCCCATGTATAACTCTGTTTATGACTTCTTCGATTGAGAACCTTGAATAAATATCGTTGTACAAAGTGTAGAAATGCTCCTACCTTGGCAATGTTATGCGATACACCATAATATCTGTAATGTCCTACCAGTTTTGTATTTAACCTCATAATCAGTTCCTTTACTGGCATCGTTTGGTGTTCATACAGCCATTCCTTTACTGCTTTTAACTTTTGTTGAAATTTCTTGCGGTTGGTCTTAAGTTTCACACAGAAGTTACCGCTTTTCTTTCCTTTTCCACAGTAGAATGTAAATCCCAGAAAATCAAATGTTTCTGGTTTCTTGCCATATTTCCGTTTGGAATTGACTTCCGCATATCTGCCAAACTCTATCATTCTGCTCTTGCTTTCTTCCAGGTCAAGATTGAATTTCTTCAATCGTTCCTTTAGTAATACATAGTATCTCTCTGCATCTTCCTTATACTGAAATCCTGCGATGAAGTCATCTGCATACACTGCAAGAAAGCTGTTTCCAAAGGTATTGCTTTTGATAACAAACTTGTACCATAGCGTCAATACATTGTGCATGTAGATATTTGCCAGTATCGGACTTATAATGTTTCCTTGTGCGGAACCCTCTTCACTTTCTTCAAACACTCCATCCGTCATTACTCCGGCTTTTAAGTATTTGTTAATTAACCAAAGCAGATTTGGGTCTTTAATGTAAAGCTTTAGAAACTCCATCATCCATTCGTGGCTCAAATGGTCGAAGAAACCTTTTATATCAGCATCTACTACATGATTAATGTGTCCGTTACTTAGTTGAGTGTGCACTTCCTTTATGGCATCATGGCAGCCTCTGTTTGGTCGAAAACCATACATACAGTTTAGAAATCTTGGTTCATAAATAGCTTCCAGTATTTTCTTCACTGCCAGTTGCACTATCTTGTCTTCATAGGAAGCAATCCCCAAAGGACGTTTCTTACCATTTGCTTTCGGAATAAACACCCTTAATGATGGCAAAGGTTTGTAAGCTTTGTTCTTTAGTCTGCTTACAAGATTTGTTAAGTTTTCCTCCAAATGTTCCTCATACTCTGCTTTTGTCACTTTATCAATACCGACTGCCTTACTGCCATCTAATTCCTTATGACACTGTTTCAGCATTTCAACATTTATCAAGTGATACAAAGATGTGAACTCTGGCTTCGGCGTAGTTGCCGAGATTTCCATTATTCTTTCTAATTTCGTTCCCATTATTTCCTCCGTCCCTGAGTACGGATAATGTGTCCTCAGAAAGACCGTTATTATGTAGCTTCCTTCCCTCCACTGGCATTACCCAGTTTCCTCGGTACTATGAAGCTATCCGACTGCCTATCACTCATCCGTCCATCTCCATCTTCTAGTTGATGTAACGTACTTGTTTACAAGAAGTGATAGGCTCTCCCCAGTTGACTAATTAACCACAATGTCAAGCATGATTGGCTCTTTGACCCCGCAGTGCCACACAGAGCTCGCCATTATCACTCTGTATGATGTTGCTTTCCGCATCAGTTACAACGTCAGCCCTCTGAGAGTTAACCTTTCGAGGCTCAATCGCATTGCAACCCTACTTGCTCGCTGTCTACGCTTAGCAACTGTCATTACTGACAGCTACTCAAGACTCGCTACTAATCGGTTGGCTAGACCTTAATTAGACAGGATTTTCACCCGTTTGGTTAATTGCCCTTCGCTGGGCGCACGACTGAAAGTTGCGCTCTCTTATTTGCAATATATCTCAATTGCTTTTGCTGTAAACAGAGCAGTTCCTTCTCCACCATAGCTATCAATGTTTTCGGTAAATTCTCCGCCACTTGCATACATCTTTCCCAGACCTGATAAAATTTCTTTTGTACAGGTGTAATAATTCTCTGTGATGAAATCCTGCAATTTTTTCACCTGTAATTGAACCGTATCACAGGATGTATCTAATTCTTTTATCTTGCCAAACTCTGTAAAAATAAGCATAAAACGATTGATTACATCCTTCTGCTGTGTATCAGACACCCCTTTCGTCTTTTCTTCAAATTCCTGATACTGGGCTATCTGTCCCCATTGTTCCTTTGCACGCTTTGAATAATCTTCCATCTTTTTTTTATCAAATACTTTAAAATACGTCTTATTTACTCCCATCGTTTTTATTCTTCGAGCAAAATCAATCAAATTTTCTATATGTTCCTTCTTCAATACCAAAAGTTCTATTTGCTGCTCTAATACTTTTTCCTTATTAAATTTAGGATTATATATAATATCTTTGATTTCTTTCAGTGGAAATTCCAATTCTCTAAACAATAAAATCTGTTGCAACCTTTCTAATGCTTCTTCATCATACAAACGGTATCCTACCTCTGTATACTCAGTTGGTTTTAACAGTCCGATACTATCATAGTACTGAAGGGTACGTATACTTACTCCTGTTAGCTTACTTACCTCATTTACTGTCCTCATAGGAATTTCCTTTCCGAATAATGGTCGTTTCACTCCAAAATCCATCTATTTCTTTCAAAATTTCTTCTGCTGGAAGTATTGTTGCGTCAACAATATCTTTTCCAGTTTTATCCAAATAATATTTCACCATATAATATCCGCATGCATACCCAGCACAATAAGGCATACCCACCGGAATATAATTTTGTAATTTTGCCATTTCATCTCCATACATATATGATGTAATATTGTCAAATCCTTGCACTTCTAAAGCGTCCTGGATAAGTGGCTTAATATATTCATTTAACATTTCCTGGTCAGTTTTACTAACCCATGGTCCTAAGTTCTCTTCACCGTAAAGTTTTACTGCAAAATTTTCTGCCAATCCTTCACAAATCATATATTCTGCTAATGATATTTCATTACTCCACTTTATATATTGAAATCTTACATTATGATTCGTCTCATGAGCTAATACAACTGGAATCCTTGTTTTTGTCGTTTCAGAAGGTACTAATGATCCAAATATGTATCCCGGAATTCCACCATCACCACAATAACCATCATTCATCACCGAATAGGGACTTGATGGATCTGCGAGCATCAATGTAAACATATACTCTTTAACCTTCAAATCTATTCCATGTCTAACAAATGTCATAAGAGAGCTTTCAATAGATGCCACGCAATCCGTCCATAACTTTTCATCTGCTAATTCTGCAATATATTTTTGTTCTGTGTCTCCTATTTTTTGTGGCAATAAATATCCTAACATACCGCTTGCCATCACCACATCATATCCGCCAGATTGTTTTGCTTTCAACGGACAGTGATACATATCCCATTTCTTTTCAAATTTTTTCATAAAGTCATAGCGATATATATCATCTTTCTTCTCTAACGATGCATTTGCTATCTTTCGATAAATCTCATCTGATTTTACTATTTCTATTATAAATTCATGCATATCATTTCCTCCTATCGATAAGTACACTTTAAACTATTACGCAACGTAGGAGTCAAGACTTTTTCCAAATATTTATCTGATGAAACTTCAAATTCATACGCGCTTTTCACTCTTTACAAAGCTGTAATTCATTATTCCATTTGTAAAACACCAGCTCAATTTCTACCGGGAAACTACTACCAAATTCCCGGCGAATAGAATATTGTTTAAAAGCAAATAAATGGTTCAATATATTCCTGAATAAAATCAACCCTATCAAATATCGTAGGTTTAAAATAAGATGCTACCGCTATTACAATCTTCTTTTCCGGATTAACATAAATAACATTGCCGCTATTTCCAATCGCAGCAAAAATATTCTTCTTGCGGTCAATAATCCACCACAA
>JBGVMW010000048.1:0-2823 GCA_045125095.1 Lachnospiraceae bacterium | reverse complement strand
TGACAGTTCAAAATAACTCAATCGAATTTCACAGGGGTAGTTTATCCTTTTTTACAGGTAATTTGATTGATTTAAAAAGAACTGAAACAAGGTTTTGTGATTTTGAGCATTTTATCTGCTCGTGAATAATTCAGGCTAATTCATAACATAATTTCTCTTCTCTTTTATCTAAAAAATCTTCTCCTTCTACTGTTACTATGCTCTCAAATGTTTTTGTATAAACAAAGAGAACTAAAATGCGAACTAAATACTCGTCTTTCTTCCCACTTAACGTGAACATATTATTTTCATCCAAGTAACAAGCAAGAATTGAATAATTACAATGTGCATAGTTGCATAAATACGCATAGAAATCTGAAAAATATCTTTTGTCTTTACCAAGTTTCATTTCTGATGGATTTCGTTGAATATACTCGATCAACTCTTTAGTTTCTCTGAATACTGCAATCTCGTCCTGGTAAATTACTTTTCTACGTGCAATTAATTGTGGTACAAATATAAAATCATTTAGTAACTTATCTTCATACTTCTCATCAATATACCTGCTAGCAAGATAACCCTCAAACATTGTACGCAATAATATAAAGACATCTTCTATATGCCCCATATCAAGTAGTGTTCTAATAGACTTCAGACTTTTTGTACTTTTTACAAAAACAAAATATTGAAAATCACTAATATAATGAGCATCTGGTTCTCCACTTATTGCTGCATTGTATGCTCCATATTGAAAACACGCATATTCGACAAATTTATTCCCTCGAAGTATAAAACTATTGATTAATTTGTCACACTTTTTTATCTCTTCCAGTCGTTGATCCATTTACATTCTCCTCCTTCATGTTGCACGCTTTCTTTAAACAAATCGAGTAGGAGGGAAATTTAAATAAATCTCCCGACCTCTCACACCACCGTACGTACGGTTCCGTATACGGCGGTTCAATCAACTTAACAAGTAACACACCTTTCGGTGTAGTAATCTAACATTGAGACTAATCCAAATCGGGCTAGTCTCTCTTTTGTTATAGCGTTATGCATGGCGCCACCATGACATACTCGCGCTATATGAGCTCCGTAGTAAGCCATTGACCATGCTAATCCTTTATTCACTCCAAGTTTCATCAGATTCTTTGCTCTATTTTGTGGAGTTTTCCATTGTTTCCAGATGCACATACGCATTCTGTATCGGATACTACTATCCAACTTCACACACAAGGTTTTCATACTTCCTATCTTGAAGTAATTTATCCAACCTCTGATAAGTTCGTTGAGTTTCTGCACTTTATAAGAATTACTTACTCCCCAACTTCTGCAAGTAAGTTGTTTCATTTTTGCTTTGAATTTCGCCACTGATTTTGCATGAGGTTTTGCCTTGAATTGGTGCGCTTTTCTATCAAAGTAAAATCCAAAGCCTAGGTATTTAAGACCACTTGGTCTGTCTACCTTACTCTTTGTCATGTTTACTTTGAGCCCCAGTTTCTCTTCAATAAACTTCGTGAGATTTCTCATCACTCTCTTTGCCGACATTTCACTTCCAACCATAATAATACAGTCATCTGCGTATCTGACAAAGTTCAGTCCTCTTTGTTCCATTTCCTTATCCAGTTCATTCAGCATGATGTTTGCTAGAAGTGGTGACAGGTTTCCACCTTGTGGTGTCCCTATCACCGATTCCTTATATTCATCATCTACCATGATTCCACTTACAAGAAATTTTCTAATGATTGAGATTACATCCCCATCCTTGATTGTCTTACCGATTAATGTCATCAGTTTATCATGGTTTACTGTGTCAAAGAACTTCTCCAAGTCAATGTCACCAATCCAGTCATAGCCGTCATTCATCATATCCAGTGCCGTAATGATTGCCTGCTGTGCACATCTATCCGGTCTAAATCCATAACTGTGTTCATGAAATTGTTTCTCATAGATTGGGGTTAATACCTGTGTTATGGCTTGTTGTACAAATCGGTCTGTTACTGTTGGTACTCCCAGGTTTCTGACACCACCGTCTGGCTTTGGTATCTCCACTCTGCGTACTGGTTGAGGTTTATACTTTCTTGTCCTCAACTGTTCCTTGATGATTTCGCCGTTCTTCTCAAGATGTTCTTTAAGTTCTGTGTACTTCATTCCGTCCACTCCCTCTGCACCTTTGTTTCGTACGACTTGCAGATATGCCTGATTAAGATTATCTTTTGACAAAATCTGCTCCATTAGACTACTTGTGTCCATGCGTTCGTTCCTTTCCGTCTCGCTTGAATTGACCATCTTTTACCCGATTGGTTACGGCAGATGTTGTCTTTTCTGCAATCGAGACTCTACTAAAACTGATTGATTGTTCGCCCCTTTGCTCCATTTCCATTGCAGAAACTTCATCACTACTATGGGCTCTGCTGACTTCTCACAGTTCGTTGTTACTAGGCTAATGGAACCTCTGTGAGACCTCCACGCTTAAGGTGCACGCTCTTTCCTCTCATCTATCCGCCACATTTACTCGTACTTCCAGCAACTTTGGGACTTCATCTTCTTTTGCAGACTTATCCGTATTTCCGAGCCTCATATGTGATTTCTGTCCGTCGGACCAAGAGTTTGCCTACAGCTTCCTTCAGATTCCACCTCACGATGGACACCCTTGCTGTTCGGCTATACACTTCCCACTATCTGGGCGTGTTCGGGACTTTCACCCGTTAGAGCGCGCCCATGGCGCGCAAACTACAAAAAGGACTCTTGCGGAGTCCCTGAAAAATGCCATGCGCAAAAAACCCTTTTCCAAAATCACCGTAAAAGATATCACCGAAGACTGCAACCTGAACCGGAATACCT
>JBGVMW010000047.1:0-2370 GCA_045125095.1 Lachnospiraceae bacterium | reverse complement strand
TCTGCGATGCTGAGTTTGAGATCTCCACACAGATGCCACGAATCTGGAGACGGACAGCAACAGCATTATCTGAAGCCTCCGGAATTGTAGTTTCTGATGGAGCAGTTGGAGCAGAAAGCTCTTCATCTTTGAAGAAAACAGGAACAACTTCCTGGACTTCCGGTATGGAGGCTCTTTTCGTAGCTTCAGGCAGTTCGCATGCTTTCTTACGAAGCTGCTTTACGTGATAATAAAAAGTAGGTGATTTGATGTTGTTATCTTTTAACCACTGATAATCTGACTTTCCACTGGTTCGGCATTTCTGTATGAGGTCATACCAGTAACGATCAGATGCAGTTAAATTTTGAGGATAATCCATTCGGGTATATCAACTCCGTTCCTGATATACTTTGAAGTAAAATACTCTAGATCAAGGGGTGTGGTTATAGCAAAACGCTTTAACTCAATATCAAAATCCGGATATATACTTCATGTGTTTAGATTATCTCATATGATTATGAAGAATTGGAACGGTAGGTAATTCATCGCTTACTAAGTTTGAAAGATATATATAATTATAAGGAATATAAAGACAGAGCATTTTATTTGATACGTCAGGAATATGGAGCACATACTGTGAAAACAATCAGCGTTCCAATTGATAATGACAAAAGCATGGAAGGAATTTGTTTGCACTTAGGAACGAATAGTGTTTCGCCGATTATTTATTTTGATGCAGATAAAAGCTTGTACAGCCGTGAGGATGTACAAGTGTTTGTGGAAAAGGTGAAAGATGCATATTGTAATTTAATGAAATTTTTAGAATCAGAGCCGGATGACACATCTTGGGGAAAAATGGAACACAGAATATTTCCAAGAATGTTAAATTATGACAGAAATAGAGAATTTCTTAAAGACGTTCCATATGTGAAATATATGGATTTTGCAGTGTGCTTTTTCTATAACACAAAGTCAAAATTTGCGGAACAGGAATATGGTGCAATCACTGTTGAAGAGCAGTTACGGAAGCAGTGGAATGTGACGATAGAGGAAATGTTTTACGCAGCACTACTGAATCTTAAAGCATTAGATTGCAGTATGAAGAATTTAGATGAAGTTGCAGCTATGTGTGGACTGGAGGTAAAAGAAGATAAATCAGTCCCTCTTTATACATTAAGCGTATATACCGGAATGTTTGGTGCAGCAGTAATTTTAAATCCTTTGTTTATGCATGAATTATGTCAGAAGTTGCAGTGTGAAAAATTATGGATCATTGCAAGTTCCTCCCATGAGCTTTTAGCACTCCCTTATGACCATGGAGATGAAGCAGTGAAAATTTATCAAATGACAATGGAAATTGACAGGTTTATTAGTTCAGAAGATTTTCTATCAGATAAGCTTTACGTTTATGATGATGAAACTCAGCAGATTGAAATTGTAAAAGAGGTAGAGGGTAATGGACAGGCTTGATTTATGGATATTATCTGTATTGCATCTTAATGAAGCAGACAAATTTCGGGTGGCAATGTCAATCAGTGAGATTCTTGAAATGGATAATGATACGACTAGAATTTCTGTCTATAAACATTTAAAGCAAGCGAGCTATGTTCACGCTATTTGCTTGGTGATGAAAAAACTTTTACGACAAAAGTGGAAGCAGCGCTAGAATTTCAAAAGGAAATCCAAAGTAAACATCTAAAATCGATTAAGCGATTTGAAAGCGTAGACGACTTTGTTAAAGCAACATATGAGGTGTTGAATTCTGAAATCTATGAAGTTTGCACTGCAAACGGGGTAGAATATCAATGCCACAACAATCAAATCTACATAAAATTGCCAGGAATTCTTTACGTAACTAAAAACGCACTCAGATATGGCATGCGGCTATATTATGGCACAGGGGAAATTAATATGGCTGGAATCGTGAAAGCGTTGCACGAAAATGATATCCTCTTAGAAGATGTGGATGCAAGAACAAAGAAATTCCATGAATGCAGACATCTTTGTTTATCAATTGATGCTTTGTTTAAATATATGGCAGCTGTAAATGGAAACACAGAATGTAGATTGGAAATGTGGATGTAAGTAAAATCAAAGAATGAAGTGTTATATTATTTTTTCAAGAAATTAAAAGAAAGGGGGGTAACTATGGAGCAAATATATTTAACTGCACAAGACATATCCGAGCTTTTGGCTGTTTCGCTTTCTAAAGCGTACAAATTGATTCGTACCATGAACAACGAACTGGCTGCAAACGGTTACCTTGTCATTCCGGGCAAAGTACCGACAGCATATTTTAAAGAACATTGGTATGGCTTAGCTTAACAACCACATCAGAGGGAGGAGCAATCCTCCCTTTTAAAATAATAATCTCTCGGAATCTTTAAGCCA
>JBGVMW010000046.1:0-16171 GCA_045125095.1 Lachnospiraceae bacterium | reverse complement strand
GTAACTATTCAGTACCCTCATAGTTACGAGCCAAAATCCATGCAGAATCACCTACGGTGATGGATTTTGGCCTGCTGCCACTACGTTTTCATACGGACTGTGCAGTTCAGCACAGTCCTGTTCTGAATAGTTAACTTTTTTCTATAGCAATAATATGTCAATTGTAACATATGTACATCCGAAATTCCATAGAAGTAGAATAAATTATCTTTAACCCCTAAAAAAAACAGTACCTATTCACACTGTGAATAAATACTGTTTATATTATGTACTTCACTTATTTTCGCATATCTTTATCCTCAAAAATACACACTTATTATAAACACCCATTACTACATAAGGAAAAAAATAAACACTTCTTGAACCCAAATTTACAACATTACACCTTCTGCTTATATTTAACCCCCAAAAATGAAAAGCACGTCAACAAAATACCACATAAGATAAAAATACAATTTTTCACTATTACGTACGTAGGTGGTATATTTAAGTTTTCCACATATAACAGGAATAAGAAAAATGATACCATGTATGTAATAATCGCATTGTTTTTAAGAATATATATAACAAAAGTCAAGTTTCCAAACAGAAATGAATCAGAAAAAGCGTTGACAAAATATAATAAAACATATTTCAAACTACTTTTTGTCGCATAAACTAGTCCCCATGCAAAAAGGATAAGCATCAATGCAACAAATGAGAGTATATATCGAACAAAATATATACCTTGCAAATCAACATTTTTAGAATTAATTAATTCTCTCAAGGCCGGATTATTCTCCTCTAAAAAAATACCTGAAAATAGAATTATCCCTATCGCCCCTGAATACTCTACTACTAATCCAATATGTTGCTCTAACGAAAGTTCCATAATTGCAACCCGAATTTCAACCAAAATACTAACAACACATGCCAACAATATAAATTTATAAAAAAAATTCTTCAAATCTTTTTTTGCAATTTGAAAACTTGTCCTACTCTCCAGCATCCTGTCCTCCTTTTTTCATATACTTTTACGGTAACAAAAATCAAAAGAATTGCAACTAATGAATAAACAATTCTATTTATTAATAATTCATCATAATATACTTCATAGATTTCCCTTCTGCCAAAAGCATTAAATCTTGGTATAAGATGGAATGAAAACTTACCAATTATTGTATCAACTCCTATATTTAAATCAAAAAACCACCATACAATTTGCAATAATATTGCTATTCGACTTTGGGTAATTTCCGTCACTACAAAACCAATTGCATTAACAATCAATATCGACGGTAATAACCATAAGAGAATTGTATTAAAAAAAGCAAAATAATCAATCGGAACATTTAAAACCTTTCCCATTCTAATAACATTAATTTGATATGGGATAGAAATCATAATAACACTGAAGAATTCCAATAATGTAATTGCAATATACCTAGAAAATATAATATCCAAAGACTTTGTTCTCTTTAAAAATACAACATTTTCTAAGTTACCTTTTTTATCTTTTATACATCTATATACTGCCAAAAAAATGGGAATTAGCGACAAATCTATCACTGCATAATCACAGAATAATCTTGCATAAGCATTCGATATTTTATCCTCATATATAATACTATTATATTCTTTTAACTCTTCTTCATAATCTCCAAAAGTTAAAATAGCTTTACGATTTTCTTCACAATAAGATGAACCGCCCCCAATTATCTCATCCACACGGTCCATCACCTTACAAAAAGATAAATAATCCATATCAATCTGAATTTTATTGTAATTAACAATATCCTTATATACTACCAGAGCATCAGATTCTTCAGTAATCGCCTCAGTATATACAACAACATCATCTATTCTCATTCCTGTAATTTCAGCAAAAAGATTGTCAATTTCATTCAGTTGTTCCTGAACAAGTTCTTTTTCCAAACGCATACCATACTTATTAACAACAAATTGATTGTTTTGATACTCCAAAATAAGTCTTCCAATACAATGGTCAATTTTATCTTTTGTATTTTCATTATCCCAATGACCAATAGTTGTATTATTCATATTGGGTTCTGACAATATATTCATTGGTCCCATATTTACCACAATTGAAATAATAGAAATAGCTATGTAACAGAAAAATAATTTACTTTTCAACCATTGCTTTATTTCAAAACAAATTAACCTTAATAACATCCTAACGCTCCCCATCCTTATTCGTCCAATAAATAAATGCTTCCTCTACACCAGGAGTATATTTTTTTCCATCCTTCTCTTCCTCTTGAATATACTTCACAATAACATTAGAATCATTTGCTATTGTTTTTATTTCTACATGTTCACTTTCAAAAACATTCAATTTTTCTATCAACATTTCTTTAAAAAAGGCTTTTTCTGAAACACTTTCTACAAATTCCTTCTTGGTTCCTTTAAATTGTAGTTTCCCATTATTCAATACTACAATGTAATCACACAACACCTGTACATCTTCTATTATATGAGTAGATACAATCACGATTCTTTCTCTTCCAATCTCATACAAAATATTTCTTATATTGATTCTTTCCTCTGGATCCAAACCAACCATCGGTTCATCTAACAAAAGAATTGGTGGATTTCCTAAAAGTGCTTGTGCAATTCCCAATCTTCTCTTCATTCCTCCTGACAACTCTCGGATTTTCGTATTTTTTTTGGAAATCAAATTAACCATCTTTAATTTCTCAATTATTTCTGTTTTAATTTTTTTTGAATCTATTTTTGATAAAATACAAAGATATTCTAGCATATCATAAACTGTCATATTATCATAAAACATTAGTTCTTGTGGTAGATATCCAATTTTCCCTCTTATCAAACTCTTACTGATATGCCCACACCCATCTATTTCAACTTTTCCATCATCAGCTTTTATTAAATTTGCTAATATTCGCAAAAAGGTTGTCTTTCCAACACCATTCTTTCCAAGCAATCCCCAAACTCCTTTAGATATGTCCATTGTTACATTATCTAATACAGTATTACCATGATATGTTTTTGAAATATTGCTGATTTTTATTGTTAAATTTCCCATTTTACCCTCTCTAACAGCATAGATTTATATTACTCTTATATTCTTCAATCGCAATTGCATATTTAATATTCATCATATTGCATTCTACCAAATTAGGAGACACCCAATTTCCTGTTGTTGCATAATTAACCAATAAGCATCGATTAGAATGTTACAGCTCTCAACTGGTGAAAGATGCATAATAATTATTCCTAAAATGACTTCTCCTGCCAGAAACCAAATTAGCGAAATATTAAACCGTGCAATAAAATCAGCAAAAAGAATAGCTGACATAATAGAAATATTTGATAACGCAATACATTTCCATGCTTTTTTAGCATGATATCCTCCACAAAAACTTCTAAGCGGAACAAATGCGCACATAAAGAAAATACATTCTTTGAGTATCCCCAACAAGATACTTACAATAAAGGATAAAACAATATTTATTAAAACTTCTATCAATAAGGTATACCCATACTGATATATTTTCATATCATCCTTTTGTATCGTTCCAATCCTTAATTGCATTTTAATAATTGATGTTACTAGTTTCTCAATCATCACTTAAGCTTACTATACTTTTTTGCTTCTTGCGGAAATTCCGGCTGATGAAAAATCCATATACATGCCGCATTTGCAGTCTGTGCCACAAGCATAACAGCAAGACAATTCATTACTGTCATCATTTTCTTTGTAAAACTTGTTTTCATTCCTTTACACCTCCGTATTTTATTGACATAGTAATTGAATTTTTGACAACATACAAGACATTGGTTGTTTTTTGCAGTCTAATGTGCAGTTTTTGCAAAAAAATACTGCTTACTGTCAATAAGTAAGCAGTCATCAAAAATTATTTAGCCGGCAAAACTAGCACCGCGGTAAATAACAAATCATCAACAAAACATTCCAAATAACCATTGTATTTTCTCGCCGTGTTCTCAACACTTTTAATTCCAACTCCATGTATTCCATTCTCTATTTTTGTAGTTTTGAAACCCGAATCAGTTTTTACAATTTCACCAGTAAAATAATTTTTTATTTTTATTATGTTAAAGGAGCCTCCATTTTCTAAATATAATCGAACAGTAATCACTTTGTTATTTGCATCCATTGCAGCGCGTAATGCATTATCTAACAAATTACTTAACATCGTTATTACATCTGCATCTGAAATCTCATGCAATGTGGCGCCTGGTTCTACATATATGTCCATGTCAATACTATTCTTCTCTGCCATTGTTTTTTTTTCTGATAAAACTGAATTTACAACCGGATTGTCACAATACATTATCAGTGCATTATTCTCAAGCTCAATATTCAAATCATGTATAATGGATAATATGTTATCTGTTTTCCTCTCCTTTGCCAATTCTCCTATGGCTTTAAGATGATGACATATATCGTGTATAAACGCTTGGTGCTTATTATCAATCATTTGTATTTGGCTATAATAATATAGTTCCATACTTTGTCTTGAAATAATAAGTTTTTGCTCAGTGCTCATATATAATTCATCTGAATATCTATTAAAGGCACGAAAAATAAAAATGTTACCCAATAACATCAACGCAAAACTTAGACAAAACAACGCTTTGGTACCTTGATCTACCACTACATCAATACTAGTATAATATGTTAATAGCATAATTCCAAAACTTGCAATTGGAATAATCAAATAATTTATAAACAATCTAATTCTCAGTGCTTTCTTTGAATTACCAAAAAATTGTTTAATTATGGATAATAAAATGTATGTTAATAATTTCATTGTAAACATATGCCAAGGTATATCCGACAAACTCACAACACTACTCTGTTTCTGTATATAAGACGGCACACTTAATAGTATTCCAAACAAAAACTCACAACCAGAACCCACAAATAATGCAATCAAAAAATATATTATTCTTGAACCAATATTTGCACGAAATATAACTATAAAAGCACTACATATTATAATAATAAAGCCTAATAGATTAATATATGAATTTCCTAACGAATTAATCAAAAACAATCCTGTAATTGCCATTATATTCACAGTCAATCTACGCCAACGCACTTGAAAACACTCTCTAAAATCAAAATACGCATAAAAAAAATCGTAGTAAATATATACTTCAAATATACAACTTAAAAACAGAATTATTTTATCTAAATATTCCATGACTCCTTCTCCTAATATTTTTGAGCCTTATGCTTAGCAAATGCCACTCTTAATTCTTTTTCTTTTGACCGCGCGACAGATAATAATGTTCCATCACTTAATTCCAATTCTTGTGTATTTAGCCTTCTTATATAGTCAAGATTCACAATGTAACTATTATGTGCATATTCGAATCCGTAAGGTTTTAATATTGGATATAATTCTGTAACCTTCTTTTTACTTGTTAAACGATTTTTAAATTCATACTTAACCATTTGCGGATTCACATAAATATTACTACCTCTTCTCGCAATAGAAATATATAGTATCTCGTCTAGTCTCAATTTTACTGTACTATATCTCCATGTACCAATTATATTGGGTTCAATAAACTTTTTTCTCATTTCATCAACAATGACTTTTAATTCCCGAATCATCCTATCATCTGTGTACTCTTTTAACAAATACCGAAACGGTGTTGTTTCAAAAGTTTCTACTGTAGGTAAACATACTCCCGAACAAAACACAATAACAGATGCTGGAAATTGATTGCGGAAATATTTAGCCGTTTCGTGTCCATCCAATTTTTTCATCTGCATATCTAATATTAACAAATCTATTTTTTCACAAGTGTCCATTGACCAAATTAATTCTTCACCAGACCAATATTCATAAAAAATCACCTCTTCATTTTTTAACCCACTTTGTATCAACATTTTTTTAATATATTTGATAAAATTACTATCATCATCACAAATCGCTATATAGTACATAACCAACCTCTCACACTTTTCAATTCGTATCACATTATACCATGCAAAATCCCCAAAACATCCAAATTTATTGAAATCATTCCAATATAAACTGGTAATAAATTAGCTTTCTCTGCCAATTCTTCTTGACTCCACGAATGCTCTATCTTTTTTTCTCGTATTCTTTTACCTATACATTTCAATTCCATTGGTGAGCCTTCAATAATACAGTTCCTGTGAGATAAAAATTCATCTTTTAATGCAATTTCGTTTTTTTATCTCTTCTCTTTCTAAATATTCCTTCCATATTTTTTCACATATTCTATATAATTGTTCTCAAATGCTTTTCTTCTTCTACGGGCAACCGGCAAACTAATATCATCTACGTTAAGTTCTACATTTGACTCATTCATTACTTTCACATATCGAAGCCCTAACATATATGACTTGTGAATTTTAAAAAAAATGGAACTATCCAGAATCGCTTCCCATTGCTTTAAGTATTTTTTTATTACATACGTTTCTTTTTCTGTATGCAGGCAACTGCCATCCCCTAAAGCTTCAATATACACAATATCTTTTTGATTAATTAATACCAAGCCTTTTTCTGAAGATACAACAAACTTCTCATCCTCTAAAATATCCTTTTCTGCTTCTGTGATTGATTCCATGAATTGTTGGATTTGAATTGGTTTCTGTAAAAATCGAAATGCCTGCACTTTAAATACCTCCGGCATATAATCAGTATGACTTGTCAAAAAAATAATATAATCTTTTCTACCCTTATTTCTTAATATTTTAGCAGTTTCTATACCATTAATAGGTTCCATTTCAATATCTAGAAAAATAACATCATATTCCTTTTGTGATCCTATTAATTCCTGTCCAGAAACATAAACATCAATGGTATAATCCCTGTCTCTTTCTTGCAGTAACTCACTCATCTGGCTGCATATGATAACATCATCATCGCAGACTGCAATTTTCAAACTCATATGTATCTCCTTTTTCCCTTTTAATCTTATAAAGTATTCACATCGTATTTTATATTAGCCGTTTCAATTTCTAACAGCAAGACGGCTTAAGAACATTTATGTTTTACATTTTATCACAAATTGATGATTATTGCAATTTATTTTTACTATAAATATTTTAATCCTCTTTTCAAAGTCTGTTGTTGCTATTACTTTGATATAAATTCCACTTTCACTGTTGCATAATATCCAATATATACCTGATTCCTCTATCAATATCACAATGTTTATGCAGTAATTCCTACCCTTAACATACATTTTTTCTCGTTTACAGATTTTTTTACAAATTCATTACCATAGTTAAAATAATCAGATATACTATATATTCATCTTTGAATCCTCCCCATTGCTATTTAAGTCACAATATACATAAATGGAGCAACAACTTCTGTTGCTACCCCATTCACAGCTTACCATATTGCTTCTTCATTCATCTCCGCAAAACATAATTAAAAATTTTCAGGCAAGTATTCTTTTGAAAAATTAGTAATCCATTTGTTTGCAAACTGCAAATAAACATAACGTATCGTAAAGGTATCTTCCTCCAACAACGCATATTCATAGCATTCATTTATATCATTCATAGTTACATAAGAAGGCATTGTGAAATTTTCTTCATTGTATTGGGCTGTCAGTGTTTCACTGCCGTATTCTGATTGTGCTGCCTTTAATCGCTCTACTTCCGCCCAATATTCATCTTCTTCATATTGATATTCTGCATATAATACCACTGTAGGATCAAATATTGTATCTGCATAATATATATAATTTTTCTTTAACTGCCCCTCTTTTACTGCACCTTCACTCTTATCTGGAAAAAGCTCCAACGAACTGTAAGTTCTATAATATGAAGTATCACCATATGTACTTATATCATTAGAGACATATGGCAAACCGCCATTCCAAATCAAAAAGCCTGCCACAATTATTACTATCAAGATAACAAGTGGCAATGCAATCCACTTTACAACTGAAGAAATTTTTTTACTATTATTTTGTTCCATATTTTACCTCTCATTCTACTGCATTTGCATAAATTTCCTCTGCTATTTGCAGTAAGTCATACCTTTTCCTTTCATAAATTTTTGTTTCATTCTGACTGTTTGCAACTAGCAAAGATTTTATCTATGTGATCCCTAAGGTTATCACCATTTTTATGTATACACCATTTCATCATCCGCCAGAGCCTGTTCCTATTGGATTAATAGCTGCTGTCATAAAACACACATCTGTTGCTTTCTTAATTTGTGCGTTCGAAAAGTAAATACCACCCTACTTGTTATTCGTTTGCCTAATTGATACACATTAACGAGATTATAAAACAGCTATTGCAGCTCATCGTTCATACATTAGAGGCATATATCTCTATCATATCTAAAAGAAAACCTATTATGCAAACAACCAATACCAAATCTATTATTTTTAACCAATCCAATATTGCAACAGTCAAAAAACATATTCCAATTACCATTCTGATGACTTTGTAATTATTTCTATATTTTTTTAAAAGCAAGATTTTCTTTCTCATCTTTTTTGTATTATTATTTTTTAAAATTTGCTTGCCCATTTTACACTACCTTAAATATCATAAACTAAACCTTTGCTTCAATAAAAGATGCACTTGCTTGTTATATTTCGTTCTATCTTTATAACTTTCCTCATACTATTTCTTGTATAGCTGTTTGGAAAAACATCAGTAAATGTTCTTACACTTTTCCTCATTCATATATATCATACTTTTTTTTCGACACAATACATTTCTGGTGAACGGTCGGTATATCTGGTGAACGGTAAAAATTCTGGTATTTTATGCCACCCATAACTATCACCTTCTCCCATTCCCCCGCATAAATTAAAAAAACACCATTCTATAAAAGTATGAGACACTCTGAAAAATTTTGCAAGAGTTTCTATTGAAACCCATTTATTTTTGCAAGAATCACGAAAGAACATTCTCTGTTTTTAGAAGCAGGAATTCCTACGGACAGCCAGATTATTATTCTGGAGCAAAATTTACAAGCCGGACGGGGATTGGAAAAAAATATATGTGTTCATTATCTACTCCATATGCATTATAATCTCCTGATAATATTGTTCCAACTCCGCCTGCTCTCCATAATTATAGAAATACACGCATTCCGCCGTATCAATCCGCAGGATTGGACTTTTATCTGCCAGTACATACAGATAACAGTTTCCCAAATCTCTGCAGCGGTATTTTCCTAAATCCTTCGTACTGGTGGACGCACCATTGATTTTGGTGAAACGCACGTCCGGCATTTCGTCTAGCAGCGAAATCTGTGTAATTTCTCTATATGGTATCGTTGCTTCGTAGGATGGAAAATCGATTTCCACATAACTTTCATTCAAGACCATTTGCGGTGTGGAGAAATCGAATGGAACCATAATGTAACACATCCACAGAATAAGAACAACGGTACCAACTTCTAAGATACCAACAATCACCTTAGCCGCCGGTTTTGCCATATTAAATGACATATTGGTACCAACGCTTCTATTTTGTACAAGAAGATGATTGTCATTCGGATTATAATAATACCCTTCTGCCCAATATTCATCATCATCTACAATGTACTCTGTTTCATCATGTTCAAGGAGTAACTTGCGCTTCTTTTGCACACGCAGTTCATTTGCCACCAGAATGACACAACATATACTTTGTAAAATTACAAACATAACATACGGTACGACCGTATCACTTTCCGTCTTTATCAAATGTCTTTGTAAAAAAAGCAATGATGTACTATCCACATACGATGCAAGCACTATTCCCAATGACAAATCATGCTTTGTCAGACGATTACACGCATAATTGCGCTCTGTATCTTCTGTAAATACAACATTTCTACGCCTTGCATAATATTCATAGCCTATCAAATAGGCTGCTTTTGTTAAAAATGGGATTCCCAATATCATCAACGCTTCCCTGCCATCTGACCACATATGGTATGTCTCTTTCCACACAAACGGAATAAAACAACATAACACCGTGGGAAACATCCACCAGATAGACACTGGCATTTTCTCACTATCTGCTGTTACTCGTGTGTCTATCTTTATTGTCCGTGTATTTTTACCTGCTGTGTACCCTTTCCTTATCTTTAAACGATACAGTTCTTTATGCTTATAATTCCCATAGCAGATTGGCATCAAAAGATATCCAAAGCACCAGAGCAAAAAGGTAATCGTAAACAATGACAAGTAATCCATAAAAATAAATACAAATGGAAAAAATGAAGTAACAATGCCAATGATATGTGTTAGTTTTAAAACCTTATTGTATTGAGCAACAATGGCATTTATCTCTCCATCCTGTAGTTGCTCATCGGTAAATGTAACATCCAACAATAAGTGATTTTGTACCTTTCCATAATTGCGATATGCATACATGCAACATCCAATGACAATCACATTCGTAAATATCATTATCCCTATAAATACCCATTCCATAAAAACCCCTCCATTCAAACAAACACTATTTTAGGCGTTTGCGAAAGTGTTACCATCCTTGTCCAACCGTTTAAACACATCTTTGCACATAGTAAGGAACGCTTCCTCATCCATCCCCTTTAACGCAGCTTCTGCACTCAGTAACTCTAATTCTGACTCCATCTTTTCCCGAACCTCTGGCGTAAGCCCACCAAATGTTGCCACCTTTGCACCATGGCGTCTGTCGATTTCAATATAGGCTTCTTTTTTTAATATCTGGTAGCTTTTATTTACCGTCATATTGTTGATGCCAATTTCCTGTGCTAACTGACGAACGGTTGGTAAGGACTCCCCCTCCGCCAGTTCACCTCGTCCAATCCCCATAACAATCTGATTCCGAAGTTGCACATATATCGGTATATCACTAGACATATCAAGATTAATAATCATAACATCCTCCCCCCTTCTTATCTTTGTTTTTTAACTGCTTGTGACAATACTAACCGTCCGTAAATAGTCAAAATTGTTTGCGACAATTCACTACTATATAGACATTTCGCAATTGTCTAATTCGTTTTGATACGACGCAAGCGCTAAGTATTATTTGTATTATTAATTGTAATACATATAATACTTATTGTCAATATACGGATCTTACTGCATCATTTTTTTATATACTAGGAAATTTCATACATTACGTCATGCAACGGACTGTTGTAATTTCCTAGTATACAAAAAAAGCTGAAAGATTCGTAACCTCTATGGCTACAAATCTTTCAGCCTAATACAAATTTGTTCTAATGCTTCATTTTTCTAAGTATTTCTTCACATACTTTCCAGTATAAGAAGCTTCCACCTTCGCAACCTCCTCCGGTGTTCCAGCAGCAATAATCGTACCACCGTTATCTCCACCTTCCGGACCTACATCAATAATGTAGTCGGCAGTCTTTATTACATCCAGATTATGCTCGATAACCACAACCGTATTACCGCCATCCGATAATCGTCTCAATATCTCTGTCAGCTTATGCACATCTGCAAAATGAAGACCTGTTGTCGGCTCGTCTAAAATATAAATGGTCTTTCCCGTACTCCGCTTGCTCAGTTCCGTTGCCAGCTTAATTCTCTGTGCCTCGCCACCTGACAATTCCGTAGATGGCTGTCCTAATTTTACATACGATAAGCCTACATCATATAAAGTCTGTATCTTACGATGGATAGACGGAACATTTTCAAAGAAACGCAATGCCTCCTCCACTGTCATATCCAGAACATCAAAAATGCTCTTTCCTTTATACTTTACTTCCAGTGTTTCACGGTTATAACGTTTGCCACCACATACCTCACATGGAACATAGACATCTGGCAGGAAATGCATTTCAATTTTCAAAATACCATCTCCACTGCAGGCTTCGCAACGTCCTCCCTTAACATTAAAGCTGAATCTTCCCTTTTTATATCCTTTCGCCTTTGCATCTGCTGTTGCCGCAAACAGATCTCGAATCTGATCAAACACACCAGTGTATGTTGCCGGATTGGAACGTGGTGTTCTTCCAATTGGCGACTGGTCAATATCAATTACTTTATCTAGCAGCTTTATGCCCTGAATGTCTTTGTGCTTGCCAGGAATGGTTCTGGCTCTGTTTAATTCCTTTGCCAGACGCTTATAGAGAATCTCATTTATCAGCGAACTCTTTCCCGAACCAGATACGCCCGTAATGCAGGTCATAATGCCAAGGGGTATATCTACATTGATACCTTTCAAGTTGTTCTCTGCAGCACCAAGAATTTTTAACCAACCGGTAGGCTGTCTTCTCTCTTTTGGCACTGGAATGGACATTCTTCCACTTAAATATGCACCAGTGACAGAATTTTCGTTTTTCATAATATCTTCTGCGGTTCCTGCTGCCACTACCTGACCACCATGAGTTCCTGCTCCCGGTCCGATATCCACAATGTAATCTGCTGCAAACATAGTATCTTCATCATGCTCTACCACAATCAAGGTATTGCCTAAATCCTTTAGATTTTTCAATGTTCTAATTAACTTGTCATTGTCACGCTGGTGCAGACCAATACTTGGCTCGTCCAAAATGTAGGCAACCCCCACCAATCCGGATCCGATCTGGGTTGCCAGACGAATTCGCTGTGCCTCGCCACCGGATAACGTTCCTGTTGCTCTTGCAAGCGTCAGGTAATCAAGACCAACATCTATTAGGAAGCCAATTCTTGCATGAATTTCCTTTAATATCTGGTCACCAATCAAATGCTGTTGTTTTGTCAATTCTACATGGTGTAAAAATTCCTGTAACTTTACAATAGACATGGAAGTTGCTTCGTAAATATTTTTATCGCCAATGGTGACAGCCAATGCTTCTTTTTTCAATCGTTGTCCCCTACAAGCCTTACATGGTGTAATACGCATAAATGTTTCATATTCTGCCTTCATTGTATCGGAACCGGTCTCACGGTAACGACGCTCCATATTTTTGATTAGCCCTTCAAAAGCAACATCATACACTCCTTCTCCGCGCTGACCTTTATAATGCACCTTTACCACTTTTCCATCTGTTCCATAAATAAGCATGTGGCGAATATCTTCCGGCAACTCCCCATATGGCATATTCAAATCAAATCCATATTCTTTTGAGAGTGCTGTTAAAATTGAGCCTGTAAAACTGGTCTTATCCGTACTGGACTGCCATCCCATTGCAACAATTGCTCCATCCGCAAGAGAAACCGTCGGATCCGGTATCATAAGTTGTTCATCGAATTCCATTTTGTAACCCAATCCATAACAATCCGGGCAGGCACCAAATGGATTATTGAAGGAAAAACTTCTTGGTTCCACTTCCTCCAAACTAACTCCACAATCCGGGCAGGAAAAACTCTGGCTAAACTGAATTGGTTCTCCATCTATCACATCAACCAGCATCAAACCATCTGCCAAATCCAGCACCGTTTCAATCGAATCAGACAGGCGTTTCTCAATTCCCGGTTTTATCATAAGACGGTCAACGATGATTTCTATGGTGTGCTTAATGTTTTTGTCTAAAGTGATCTCCTCAGACAACTCATACAGATTGCCATCAATTCGTACGCGAACATAACCACTTCGTTTTGCCTGCTCCAACAATTTTTCATGACGTCCTTTGCGACCTCTGACCATAGGTGCTAACAATTGGATTTTCGTCCGTTCAGGAAGGCTCATGATATGGTCTACCATCTGGTCAACCGTCTGTTTGCTTATCACTTTTCCGCATTTTGGACAATGTGGTATACCAATGCGAGCATACAACAAACGAAAATAATCATAAATTTCTGTCACCGTTCCTACTGTAGAACGTGGATTGCGGTTGGTGGATTTCTGATCAATGGAAATCGCAGGTGACAATCCTTCAATGCTTTCTACATTTGGCTTCTCCATCTGTCCTAAAAACTGTCTCGCGTAGGAAGACAATGACTCCATATATCTTCTCTGTCCTTCTGCATAAATCGTATCAAACGCTAAGGATGATTTACCAGAACCACTCAGTCCTGTTAATACAACAAATTCGTTTCTTGGTATTTCCACATCTACATTTTTCAGATTATGCTCACATGCACCTTTGATGCGGATATACTGTCTTTTTTCTGACATAGTTTCCTCCTTGTATTGTTATGTTAGGTAATTGTAAAAAATAAGTTACCATTTCAAAATATGAATTACAATTCGTTCAATTGTAATTTTAATTCTTTCATCTTGTCACGCAGTTCTACAGCCGCTTCAAAATTAAGGTCTGCTGCTGCCTGCTTCATTTTCTTTTCTATCTGCTTAATTAGTTTCTCTAATTCTTTACGGTTCATGGACTCCGGATCTTTCTGTAATTGCAGTTCTTCCTGTGCAATCTCCTTAGAAATACTAATCAAATCACGAACTGCCTTCTTTATGGTCTGTGGTGTAATTCCATGTTCTTTATTATAAACTTCCTGAATCTCACGTCTACGGTTGGTTTCCTCAATCGCTGTCCGCATGGAATCGGTAACCACATCCGCATACATGATGACATGTCCCTCCGCATTACGGGCAGCACGTCCAATGGTCTGTATCAGCGAAGTCTCTGAACGAAGAAATCCTTCTTTATCTGCATCTAAAATAGCAACCAGAGAAATCTCAGGGATATCCAATCCCTCACGCAACAAGTTAATACCCACCAACACATCAAATACATCTAATCGCATGTCACGGATAATCTCTGCACGCTCTAATGTATCAATATCAGAATGGAGATATTTTACCCGGATTCCTAGTTCCTTCATATATTCTGTCAAATCTTCTGCCATACGTTTTGTCAATGTGGTAACAAGAATCTTATTCTTTTTTGCAATTTCCTTATTTACCTCACTGACCAAATCATCAATCTGACCTTCCACCGGACGCACGGAAATCTCCGGATCTAACAATCCGGTCGGACGTATAATCTGCTCCGCACGAAGAAGCTCATGCTCCTCCTCATATACATTGGGAGTGGCAGAAACAAACATCATCTGATCTATCTTGCTTTCAAATTCTTCAAAATTCAGTGGTCGGTTATCCAATGCAGATGGTAACCGGAATCCATAATCTATCAGTGTTCTTTTTCTTGACTGGTCACCAGCATACATACCTCGCACCTGAGGGATTGTAATGTGTGACTCATCTACAATAATCAAAAAATCATCTCGGAAATAGTCCATCAAGGTATGCGGTGTCGCACCTGCCGGCATGGCATTCAGATGTCTGGAATAATTTTCAATACCGGAACAGAATCCGGTTTCCCGAAGCATCTCCATATCAAAATTAGTACGCTCTGCAATACGCTGGGCTTCTAGTAATTTATCTTCGCTCTTAAAATAGCGAACCCGTTCCTCCATTTCCTCCTCAATAGCGATCACTGCTTTGTTAATCTTTTCCTGTGGCACTACATAATGTGATGCCGGAAAAATAGAAATATGCTCTAACCGCCCTTTTATTTCCCCGGTAAGAATATCAATCTCCGTTATTCTATCCACTTCATCACCGAAAAATTCAATGCGCACTGCCGTTTCCGACTCATAGGCAGGAATAATTTCCACCACATCACCGCGAACGCGGAAGGTTCCTCGCTTGAAGTCCATATCGTTTCTATCATATTGCATATTAACCAATGCACGCAGTACATCTTCTCTGCTTTTCTCCATTCCCGGTCTTAAGGAAAGCATCATTTCCAAATAATCATCCGGACTTCCCAAACCATAAATGCAGGACACACTGGCAACGATAATGACGTCCTTGCGCTCTGTCAGTGCCGCGGTGGCAGACAAGCGGAGCTTGTCGATCTCGTCATTGATTGCCGAATCCTTTTCAATATAGGTGTCTGTAGACGGCACGTAGGCTTCCGGTTGGTAATAGTCGTAGTAGGATACAAAGTACTCAACTGCATTTTCGGGAAAAAACTCCTTAAATTCTGAGTACAATTGTCCTGCTAGGGTCTTATTGTGACTTATGATAAGAGTAGGCTTATTCAGTGCTGCAATCACATTAGCCATAGTAAACGTCTTGCCCGAACCTGTAACGCCTAGTAAAGTCTGAAATTGATTGCCTTCCTTAAAGCCTTTTACAAGCTCCTCAATTGCCTGTGGCTGGTCTCCAGTAGGCTGATAGGGAGCATGAAGTTTAAACTCCATAACATCATCTTCTTTCTATTTTCTATAGTAAAATTGACTTCTATAAGCCAACTCATTGTTACTCATGCATACTCAGCAA
>JBGVMW010000045.1:0-35084 GCA_045125095.1 Lachnospiraceae bacterium | reverse complement strand
TTGACAGTTCAAAATAACTCAATCGAATTTCACAGGGGTAGTTTATCCTTTTTTACAGGTAATTTGATTGATTTAAAAAGAACTGAAACAAGGTTTTGTGATTTTGAGCATTTTATCTGCTCGTGAATAATTCAGGTTTAGAAACTTATTTAGAAAAAATGTTACAGTTATGAAACTTTATGCTTCTCTAGTACATCAAATAATATAGTTAACGTATATGGTACATAAATCTCTTTTGGGGACAGGAGAGTAAAGTATATGAAGAATATTGCTGCATTTACTGATTTATCTGAAACTATTTTATGAGTTGGTACGTCTAAAAGATATAAGAAAATAGGGAAAGCACTTTCCGGAAAGAGGTAAAGAATGAATAAAAAAATATTAATGTTGTTATTTATTTTAACTGTAAGTGTTATTGTTGGATGTTCGAAAGAAACCGGACAAGAGGAATCAGAAACTTCTGCGAACATAATGCAGAGTGAAGTAATGGAGGATGAACCGATACCATCGGACAGTGATAAGGATGTAGTAGATGAAGATGAGTCGGAAGTAATAGGAAAAGTAGAAGAAATAAAAGATTTTATGCTTATCGTAACGGATGATGATAATGTTAGTTATGCATTTACTTTTGAAGAGAAGCCGGAAGGTCTGGATAAGATAGCTGTCGGGGATAGGGTACTCGTAACTTATACAGGTACGCTATCAGAGGTTGATCCTTTTATGGGGAAATTTAAGGTGACAGCATTATCTTCTGGCGGTTCAGAACATTTGGGGAAGGACAGCTCTGATAAAAACCAAAGCGGAGATCTGCGATCCAGTGGAATTACAGATCCCTATGTAAATCCCGAGGTGAAATTCAGTAACTTGGCTTCTGAAGAAGATCAATCAGAGCTTAGCAAGGATTTAGAAAAAGCGGGAATCAAGGAATCTTATATTAAAGATTATATTAATTACGTTAATCTATATAATGATACTGCGCCTGAATCCGTTTTGGATGGTTGGAACACTTTGGATAAAGTAAATTACGACCCTTATGAGATAAACGACGTATGGGTGCAAAAATATCCTGATTTTGTTGGTATTTGTTGCAGAATGGCAGCGTTTACATTGTTGAGAGATGATATCCTGGTAAACAATACTGATTTTCAAAAAACAGATATGTGGCCATTGGCTTTTGATAGTAATTCGTTTGAAATGATGCCCACTAAATATATGACTGATGAAAATTTAAAGGCATTTGAAAACTTTTATGCACCAATACCTACAAGCACATCAACTGATAAAGAGGTTCAAAAAAGGGTTTTGGAGCAAGCTCTTAAGGAGAGAGGAATTCAATTTAAAAATTCCAATTTAAAGTTTATAGGTATGGTTGGGCACAATACTGTAGATGAATCTAATCCGTTTCTGTTTATAGATCATGCAGGAGTGATATACGAAAAAAATGGCTCTGTATATCTTTTGGAAAAACTAGCATTCCAGGAACCATATCAATGGATCGAATTCCCATCCGAAGAAGAGATCATTAAATATTTTGAATCTAAATATAATTTAGATTCAACCGGCAGAGTGGCGGAACCTATATATATGATCAATGATAAGCTGTTTTAACACAGTTTAATGTCGTTTAAACTTTAAATTCTAATTATGCTTTTTGCATTTTATGCAGATGACATATACGGTTATCTTAGTTGGCAGAAAACGATGAAACGACAGTCAACAAACAGTTAAGCCAATTCCAATTTGTAGAGAAAAGAAAATTTCAGGTTGAATCTGAGTTTATGTGAAATTACTACAAAGAGGTTGAACCAATGCGTTCAAGCCTCTTTGAAAGTGGCGAGTGATTATCTACACTTACTTTCGTCCAGCCAAGCCTGAAATTCTTCAAGAGTAATCTGACCTTCTTCGCACAGCTTACGCTTTTCACGGGCAGTTTTACTCCATTCGGAAAATTCTTTCTTGGAAATATACATAATGGTTTTCTAGAGTCCATCCGGCGGTATGCTTTTGTGTACGCCTGATGGATTTCAATCTACGAGGCTAAAATAGTTTTTTATGGTGACATTGTTATCAGGATGCTTTTGTGATATGATGTGAACACGGACAAATGAGGAGGTGATGACGTGCAGATTTTAGGATTTATAAAGAAAAAGAGTAATGAAGAGATTGTGGAGGAAGTAATACTGGAGCAATATAACCAGTATTACCGATTGGCATATAGCTATGTACATAATGAGGCTGAAGCGGAGGATATTGTACAAAACGGAGCCTATAAAGCGTTGCGTAGCAGCAATACATTACGAAATCCGGAATATGCAAAGACTTGGGTATATCGTATTATGCTAAATGAGATATTTGGACTTCTACGGCAGCCAAAGATGGAATCGTATGAGTATATACAGGAAGAAGTGGGGATAGAGGCAGTTCATGTGGAAGATGAATATGCGGATATTGATTTGCAAAGGGCATTAGATTCGCTTCCGGAACAGGATAAAGCTATTGTTATGATGAAGTTCTTTGAAGATAAAAAGTTGGAAGAAATTGCAGAAATACTCAACGAAAATCTGAGTACTATTAAAAGCAGATTATACCGCAGTATGAAGAAACTTCGCATCAAACTGACAGATGAATAGATTATTATGGAGAATCAAACTTATGAAAGATAATATTATAAATTATGAGAATTTTAAAGAACCGTTGGAGGATGAATTGAAGTCCTTGCAGAAACAATATTTAGAGCCCCGGATGTCAGAGGAGCAATTGAACCGGTTGAAATTAAAAATGGAAGAGGCAAAACGGGAAAATCGTAAAGACAGAAATCGAACTCGTGTTACACGGTTAGCTGCAACTGCAGCTGCACTGGTAATAGCATTTATTGCATTGCCGAATATGTCACCCCAAATTGCTTATGCGATGGAGAAGATACCGGTTATCGGTCAGTTTGTAAAGGTGGTGACATTCCGTGATTATGAATACGAGGATGAACAGCATAGAGCAGACGTTGAAATTCCGGAACTGGTGGTAGAAACAGAACCGCAGGAAGCACAACCCGAGGAGATACTCGAGAACACAACAGATGAAATCAATGCTGAAATTCAAGAACTTACCAATGAATTGTTAAATGAGTTTACAAACCATATGCGTGAAGAATTGGGTTATAAAGAACTCATTGTGAAAAGTGAAGTTCTGGTAACAACGCAGGAGTATTTTACATTAAAGCTTTCCTGTTACCAAGGGGAGGCAAGTGGCTATGCATGGAACTACTTTTATACGATTGATCTTATTTCTGGAGAACGTTTACAATTAAAAGATATTTTTGTTGAAGGTGCTGATTATATTACCCCTATAAGTGAAAATATCAAGGAGCAGATGCGCAATCGAATGGCGCAAGATGAAAATGTCTATTATTGGTTGGATGATGAGATAGAGGAACTGAATTTCAAGGCTATTTCAGAAGAGACTTCTTTCTACATCAATGAAAAGGATAATGTGGTTATCAGTTTTGAACAGGGAGAAGTAGCAGCTATGTATTTGGGTGTTGTGGAATTTGAGATTCCGGCAGAAGTGTTGGATGATATCAGAAAATAAGAAACACAAGGGGAATAGGGAAATGAAGCATTTTAATATCAGTGCATTGACATTGCATATTTTAGCAATGGTTTTTATGCTTTTTGATCACTTGTGAGCGACATTCATACCGGGAAATCAGTGGCTTACATGTGTAGGAAGATTGGCATTTCCCATTTTTGCATTTCTGATAGTAGAAGGGTATTTTTATACAAGCAGTTTACGGCGTTACGTGTTGCGTCTTTTCTTGCTTGCATTAATCTCTGAAATACCATTCAATCTGATGTATAGCAGTAGTCTCGCTTATCCGTATCATCAGAATGTAATCTGGACGCTGTTGTTAGGGCTTGGATTTATTCATTTGAATGAATTGACGGCGCTAAAAGGGAAAATGTGGTTGCGTATTCTCGTAGGTTGTATCACAGTAATAGTTGTTTTTTTTACAGGGCTGCTTACTATGGTGGATTATTATGGCGTAGGTGTCGTAACAATTCTAACATTCTATTTTTTGAGAAAACGTAGATGGTGGTGCTTGTTTGGTCAGATAGTAGTATTATATTATCTCAACGTAGAGATATTAAGCGGGTTCTATTTCGAGGTTACTGTCATGGGAAATACAATCCGTATTGTACAACAGGGATTGGCGTTATTTGCCCTAATTCCGATTTGGATGTATCGTGGACGGAAAGGACATAATAGTAAATTATTTCAATATGCGTGTTATGGCTTTTACCCGATACATATGCTGATATTGTATCTTATAAGGTGTTAGGTAAAAGGGAACTAACATAATAGAAAGACTTTCCGAAGGTGGAGAGTCTTTTTGTTTGTAATATTTTATTTTGGAAAATGAAACTTTTTGTGTAAGGGATACATCTAATTATTGTAATCAAAAAGAAGGGATAGAGAAGACTTGATGATGATATCTATTCTACGCGATATAGAGGAAAGGAAGAGAGTATGATTAGGCATGGATTGAGAAGAATTATTTGTGCAGGTTTGGTTCTTACTACATTGTTAGGACTTACCGCTTGTGGAGGGGAAAAGTCTATAGATCGTGAAGCTAGCGGATGGGGAGAAGACAATGCGGCATTAGCAACGGAATTTGTTTATGCGGAACACATGCTGGAGTTGCCGGAAACTCTGGGAAATGCAAGTGTTCAGCAGGTAACGCGGATGGACTCAAACATTTATGCAGTTTGGTAGATTTATGGAAATGAAGAAATGCCGGAAAGTAAACTCAGACTCATGTCTATGAAGGAAGATGGAAGTAATATACAGTTTAAGAATGTACAGATTTCTTTTGAACCAGAGTCTTTTGATGAGCACACATATGTGGGCTTTACAAATTTCGCTTTTTCGGGTGATAAGTTATTTGGTATCAAAGAGCATTATTCATTAGCTGATGCAGAACTGGCAGGTGGTGCAGATGCGATAGAGAGGATATTGTGTTGTTGGGATTGGGAAGGAAGTTTAGTTTGGGAGAAAAACCTTGAATTAGAGGGAATAGAGGGTAGTAATACTGATGTATGGAAGCTTCTTTCAAATGCTGATGGTGGTGTGAGTATTGTATCCGGAGGAAATAGCGTAGAAATCGAGACATTCACAGCAAAAGGCGAGTTTAAAGAGAGAATACCATTATCTACAATCGATAGAACACTTTCTGGTCTGAACGATTTATTCGTCGGAAAAGAGGGCACTTTATTATATACATATGTAGATGAAAAGAAAGATTCTACCATGTGGTTAAACGTGCTTGATCTCTCAAAGAAATCGATAGGGGAAGCAAAGCAGTTGCCGGACAGTTTTCGCACTCAAGGCTATCGTTTTATTGTTGTAGGAGAGGAACAGACAGATGTTGTGTATACAACAACTACCGGTGTGTATGCCATTGGCAAGGGAGAAATAACAGAATGTCAATGGATGAACTTTATTAACTCAAATGTACCAACTACCAATATGAACCATATTATCCTTTTGGATGAGACACAGTTCATTGGCTTTTATTTTGATGATTATAATCATACTCAGAAAGTGAGCATTTTTACTAAAACAAATTCGGATGAGGTAATGGATAAAACGGTTCTGGTATTGGCAGGCTATTATGTACCACACGAGGTAAAGAACAGAGTAGTTCAGTTTAATAAAACAAATCTTGAATACAGGATTGTAATAAAAGAGTACTATACTTACGATACCATGGAAGATGGTATGGCAGGCTATAACCGATTAAACATGGACATTTTGGAAAGCGGACTGCCTGATATTCTAATTGCGGACAGTTATTTTCCGGTATCCAGCTGTATTTCCAAAGGTCTTCTGGCTGACATAGATGAACTGATTGCGGCGGATGAGGAATTATCGAAAATTGAATTTATGGATAATGTATTTGATGCTTATCGGGTAGATGGAAAGTTGTATTGTGTAACACCATCATTTTCTGTGAAAACATTGGTAGGAAAGACATCTCTTGTAGGGGAAAGAACTTCATGGACAATGGAGGAAATGATGGAACTAAAGACATCTATGCCGGAAGGTACACAGTTGATTGGTGAATTAACCAGAAGCGGATTTGTGCACATGATGATGCAGTACTGTGGAAATGACTTTGTGGACATGGAAACAGGAAAATGTAATTTTAATTCAGAGAATTTTATTACAATGTTGGAATACGCAAGAATGTTACCGGAGGATATTGACTGGAGTGAATATGGCGATGATTATTGGGAAAAACAAGATTCTCAATATCGTGAGAATCGTACTTTGTTAGCGGAGTGTGAGGTAAGCAATGTGCGTTATGTAAATGATTATATTAACGGATATTTTGGAGAAAAAATCAGTTATATCGGTTTTCCTTCTGCTGACGGAAATGGAGCAGTTGTGGAGGCTGGGGAACAATATCTGATATCATCCAAATCAGAAAACATAGATGGGGCATGGGAATTTGTCCGCTATTATCTGACGGAAGAATACCAGAAGGAAGTGCTTATGTTTCCGGTAAATAAGGATGTCTTTTTGGAAAGAGCCATGGAAGCCACGAGAAATCCTTATACTATAGATAGTAATGGTGACAAAGAGGAGTATGAGTATAAGTTATCAATCGGAGGTGAAAGTGTTGTTTTACCAAATATGACGGAAGAACAGGTAAATGAATTTGTTGATTTTGTGGCGAACATTGATAAATGTGTCTATTATGATGAAGACATCGAAGCGATTATCAATGAGGAAGTTGCTTCATTTCTGGCAAACCAAAAGAGTGCTACTGAAGTGGCAAGGGTTATTCAAAGTCGTGTGGAAATATATGTGAATGAAAACAAGTAAGGAAGAGAAACTTTCGGAAAAGAGGATATCATGAAAAAAAGAATTTTAACAATATTATTAGTATTAACAGCAAGTGCAGGAGTTATGGTTGGGTGTTCTCAGCGTCCTATGCAGGATGCAAATGCTAGTGAGACGAGCATACAACAAAGCGAAGTGATTGAGGAAGATAATGTAGAAACAGAAGGTACAAATCCGGAGAAGATTGAACAAGAAGTATCAGAAGTAAAAGGTACCATAGATGAAATAAAAGACTTTATGTTTATTGTAACAGATGATGATAAAGTCAGCTATGCATTTACCTTTGAAGAAAAGCCGGAAGGTTTAAAAGAAGTGTCTGTTGGAGATAAGGTAATTGTGAAGTATACAGGTTCAATATCAATGGTTGATCCATTTATGGGCGAGATTTTATCAGTAGAAAAGCAGTAATTAGATTAATATGAATACCTATCTAATGGTAAATTGTTCTTTTGGTTGAGAATAGGTTTGCGGAAAAAACAATGGTGCATATGTGGTGTAGAAGTAAAATAGTCTCGTATGCTGTATTTAATAAAGGTTATTTAGAAAGAGGATTGCCCAACAATATGGTGCAATCCTCTCGGATTTTCATTATATAACAGGGAACTTCCTTGTTTACAGATGGACTAGGGGGGCGTCAGCCCAAATAGCAATATTGCTACGCACTTGCTGTTATAGAGGGGGAATACAGATGGCTTATTTTTCCCCGGAATCTGCAATCCCTTCCAATGTACCAATGCTCTTGATAAAGTCCTGTTCGACCGGGGAAATAATGTTTTCCAGGCGGTTCTTATATTTGGTGTATTCGGCATGAGCTTTATCCAGTGCTTGCTTATGGCTGATATGACCGCTACTGGTAAGAATATCACGGCGGGTCATTTTCAGGTAATCATCGATGGTTTCCAACCAGTCATTCATATACATAGGCTCCCGATTAAGAGCGTGTACCTCGGCAATATCAAGGTAGGCGGTAACTATCTTGTTTAAAGCATCAAGTTCCTGTTGGGTAAGATAGTTTTTTGCAACTTCCACATCGGAGCGGTGGATGGTATCATTAGCCCATGAAGTAAGTCCCATATTATCTTTTTCAGCATCAGCACGCTGGTAAATAACTTCTGCGGCTGTGTGCTTGTGTGCTGCCCAGTGCATCTTATTCTGAACCTGCTTGAAGAACAGAATAGAACTCTCTGCACGAGGATCATAATCGATGCTGGTAGCATAGATTTCCAGAACTTTTCTCCAGAATACTTTTTCAGATGACCGGATGTCTCTGATACGAGCAAGCAATTCATCAAAATAATTGCCACCGCCAAGTCTTTTTAATCGGTCATCATCTAATGCAAATCCTTTTTTCATGTATTCTTTTAATATTCCCATAGCCCAGATACGGAACTGTGTACCACGGTGGGATTTTACACGGTAGCCAACGGAGATGATTACATCAAGGTTATAGAAATCAACATTGTAATCTTTGCCGTCGGAAGCAGTGTAGGCAAATTTTGCCCATACTGAGTCTTTATCTAATTCACCTTCTTTGAAGATGTTACGGACATGTTTTCCTATTACACTTCGGTCACGCTGAAACAGCTCTGCCATCTGGTCAATGGACAGCCAAACAGTATCATCTTCAAAGGTAGTTTCTATTTTTGTCAAACCGTCTTCGGTTGTGTACATAATAATATTCGATTTGTTCATGTGTATGTCCTCCTCGCTATTCATGATTGCTGTCGGTATTTTTCTTCGCTCTGCTCTTATACACATTGTACTGGTTTTTACACTGTGGTGAGCAGAATTCCATATTTGGTCTGGTGGCAACAAAAGCTTTGCCACAGTGCTTACATACCTTCATGCTGGAGTTTTCATCCGTCAGCATAAAGGAAAACATCATCTGTACGCATAACAATAAGGAGTTAAAGTCCCAGACGATGGTAGGGCATTCCCGCAGTTCTATGCGGTAGGTAGGTGCTACACCGCCAAATGCCGCCATTCCCTGACGATATAGGTTACGCTCATTCTCATCTAGTCTGTCATAGTCCAGATAATATAGGAAGCTGGAGAAGAAAGTAAATGCCCAGTCCCGGAATACTTCCACAAGCCATTCATAGGGTTCGGCATATTCCTTCTGAAAGCTCATCATAACAGCCTGCGGCTTATTCTTCATGGTCATAATCAAGGCAATCATTTCCGCGCAATCCGTACTCCAACTGGATTCCACACCCTTCTTGCGAAAATCAATCTTGTCAAAAGGGAAGAAGTAAGACATATACTTTTCTGTAGAGATGCTTTCTTCTTTGATGAAATGATTCTTTGGCAGATAGACTGCCTCGTATGTAATAAAATCCGGTGTGGTAGGCAGGGCAGTCATAAGTCCAAGCATACCGTATTCAGATACAAAGTCCATAATGGCTTCTTTTAATTCTGCTTCACCAGCTTTGTTCATGGCAGTGGTGCCGATATTGATTGCGGTCAGCACCAGCTTCTCATAATCCTTGATAGGATTATAGATGGATGGCTTGGCATCCGCAGAAGGTGTAATATAACACTTTCCGTTTGTGGCTGTTCGCCATTCGTATTTATCATATTTCACCCAGTTGGAACTGGATTTCTGAAAAATATTCTTCATAGTAATTCCTTTCTGCGTAAAACTATTACTATCATAGCATGTCTGCATTCGATTTTAAACTTCTTTTTTCTGATTAGCCCGATTATTTTTCTTACATCTCTTGGCTTTTTCTTTCGCCAGCCTTTCCTGCTCTCTTGCAATTCTTCTTACCACAACACCGATTTCTTTTAAAAGAGCCAGCTTTTCTTTATCCAGCTTTTCCGTGGTAGCCGGGATTTTTTCTTCGTGTCTTGATAGGAAATCCAGTTCTTCCAGAGTAAAAGGGAAATCCTCGCCCCGCCGGTCCACAAGTATCATAAGAACCTTCTTTTCAATCTGCCCAAGGATGGTAGAGCGGACACCACGGATATTTCTGTCGCTCTGATTACGTAAAGCAGCAAGCTGACTGGTAGTGAAATCTCTAAGATATAGGAAGTATATCAACTCCTTATGGTCGTCCTTTAAGTCATAAATAATCTTGGAATAGTCCTCATCGGAAAGGGAGTTGTGCATTTCATAAGGGCAATTAGATATGATATCTATATAATCTCCCTTTATAAGCTGTCGCCAGTAAGCATGATTGATAGGAGCCGGGATAACGATGGCAAGTGGTGCAACATCTTTCTTACTGTCTATATTTTCCCTGTCGATTTCGTGATATCTTTCCTTGCGTTCTCTGTTGGAATCCAGATGGTCCCATTCCTTTATAACTTCCTCAAAATCCGAAACCGTACGGGCACCATCCTCTAGTCGCTTCAGGGCAATGGCACGAAGCTCCCTTTTAAGCATTGTCTTATTCGGATGCTCGTTCTCCGGTTGGATATCATCATCCCTTATGGGATGCAGTTCCTGTTCCAAATCCATTTCATTAAAATGCTCTAATTCAATTTGTAATTCCTGCTGGGATGCCTCAAAGGTAATATCCTCATCTATGGAAAAGGCTCCGTCTTCGCTGTCGAAGTTATGAGAATATTCCCAGAAGTCCATCAATTCCTGATGTTTTCTAATGTTCATTTATCCGTAAAACCTGCCTTGTATATACATATTTAAAATTTTTTGCAACTATTTTTAAAAACACTTCCGCAAAACCCCTCCTAAATCTCCTATAAGTGAGAGAGTAATAGTTTTTAATAAGAAACGATTACTTTTGAAAAGAAATGGTATGCGCATAACCATTATAACATGACACAAACAAATGTTCTATGTTTTTGGAGAAAAAACAGAAATTTATTTGTGTTTGGCTTAGAAATAGGATTTTGAGGAGGTAGAAGAATGAAGGATAAGGCTTTATTGACTGTAAAAGAGTTTTGCTCTTATTTGGGGATTGGTCAGACAAAGGCACGTGAGTTGTTGGCTGAAAATGCTGATGTATTTGCGATTCGCATAGGAAACAGACTGTATGCTCACAAGGGCAAGCTGGACGAATGGCTTTTGAATCAGATTGGATGCTAGGAGAAATTCCATTTGTAAAAAGACCATGAATTTATTAAAAGACCATGAAACTAATTGAAAATTAAGCGTGTATATGCTATAATCGGATGGACTGATGGTTCCTTTCAACGTATATACACGCTGGAAGGAGGCAGATATGGGTAAATCCATAAAAGGTAAAGAACTTGGTAAAGGCATTACGCAGAGAAAGAGTGATGGACTTTATCAGGGACGATTTGTGAATCGTTTCGGCAAGACGCAGACCATATACGCAAGCAATCTGAATGAGCTTCGTAAAAGGATGCGGGAGGAACAGTACGAGGATGAGAAGGCACTGAATGTTGTCACCAAGGATGTAACCCTTGATGAGTGGTATGAGATTTGGATGAATACCTGTAAGAAGAATTGCAGGAATTCCACTAAGGAATCCTATTCCACACATTATAAGCGGATACAGAAGGAGCTTGGGTGGCGTAAGCTGACATCGTTAAACCTGATTATCATGCAGAATGCACTCAATGAACTTGTTTCTGACAATGCCAGAAAGAATACGAAGAAGATTCTGGTGGATATGCTGGAAAAAGCAATCGACTCTGATTTACTTACAAAAAATGTTGCAAAGCAATTAAACACGGTGATTTCCAAGGAAGATAAGAAGGAAAGACGTGTACTGACGGTAAGTGAAGCAGAGTTGTTTTTAGGTGAGGCACAGAGTAGTTTCTACTATAATCTGTTTGTGCTTGCCATAGAAACCGGAATGCGTATCGGTGAGCTTTGTGGTGTTCAGTGGAAGGACATTGATTTTGAAAAGAAGGTACTGTATGTCCGTCATACATTATGCTATTTTCAAAAAGGTGGTAAGTACATTTTTGAGATGCATGATGCAAAGACCAAGAATGGAAGACGAACGATTCCATTAACCACGAGGGCGTTGGAGGCATTGAAACGACAGCGCATTCAAAAACAGAAGATTCTCTTTAAGGGAATCGAAACAGAGGAACAGTACAGGGGCTTGGTGTTTGTTACGAAAAACAACAGACCTACACAACAGTTCATAGTGCAGGAGGCAATCGGTGCCATTGTAAACCGGATTCGAAAAGAGCATCCTGACTATGAGATGTTTTCACCACATTGCTTAAGACATACTTTTGCAACCAGAGCGATTGAGAACGGAATGCAGCCAAAGACATTACAGAAGATTCTCGGACATGGCTCCTTGCAGATGACAATGGATTTGTATTGTCATGTGACAGAGGATACACTGTTTACAGAGATGATGAAGATGGAGAGAGCTGTGTAGCCATGCACCTCGAAAGCGGAGCTTTCTCGGTCACGGCTGTTGCCGTATACGTCTAAGCTTGAACTTGTCCTTATGTGTGCAAGCACCCAACGGACAATTCAATCTTATCCGTGCATGGCTCGTAGCTAGCGTGCAAAGTGTGTAGTAAGTGTGTAGTAAGGCTATTTTGAGAATAAGGGGTTCTCCGGAACCCCTGTAAATACAGGAGGTTTTTATAAAATGGAACAGTATAAACAGGAATTTATTGAATTTATGGTAGGATGTGATGTATTAAAATTCGGAGATTTTACTTTAAAAAGCGGAAGAAAATCTCCATTTTTTATGAATGCCGGAGCTTATGTAACAGGTAAGCAGCTTCGCAAATTAGGTGAGTATTATGCAAAGGCGATTTACGAACATTATGGTGCTGATTTTGATGTGTTATTCGGACCTGCTTACAAGGGAATTCCACTTAGTGTAGCAACGACTATGGCATTTAGTGAGTTATACGGCAAAGAAATCCGTTATTGCTCAAACAGAAAAGAGATCAAAGACCACGGTGATACAGGAATTTTATTAGGAAGCCCGATTCACGATGGAGATAAAGTGGTAATCATTGAAGATGTAACAACTTCCGGTAAGTCAATTGAAGAAACATTCCCAATTATCATGGAGCAGGGAGACGTGGAAATCGTTGGTCTTATGGTATCCTTAAACCGTATGGAGCGCGGAAAAGGAGAGCAGAGTGCATTAGTAGAAATCAAAGAAAAATATGGTTTCCCAGCAAATGCAATTGTTTCTATGGAAGATGTAGTAGAGCATTTATACAATAAGCCATGTAATGGAAAAATTGTAATTGATGATGTATGTAAAGCGGCAATTGACGCATACTATGAACAGTACGGAGTCAAATAGGAGAATGCAATATGAATAATGAAAAAGCATATAAAACTATGAAAAGTGCTGGTGCTGGTAGCATTGCACTTGGAATTATCGCATTAGTGACAGGATTAACAACAGGAATCGTTTTATTAATTCAGGGTGGCAGATTATTGAAAAATAAATCTACCTTACTGTTTTAATACATGAAGGGTAAGGAGAAATATCATTTTCTGTTAGTGCTTTGTTTTATCGCATATATTGGAGTGTTGTTCTACTATACGATTTTGTCAGAAGCATATGGTAGAACGGAAGTGCATTTGGAATATAGGTACAATCTCAAGCTGTTTGATACCATTCTTTTGTACGTGAAATACAAAAATTTAGTAGGAATGAAGGCTGTAATCATTAATCTTTTGGGAAATGTGGCAGCCTTTATGCCTTTTGGCTTTTGTGTTCCCCTTATGAAAAAAAAGCCGGTAGGGGCGTTGCTAATCCTGCTCCTTTCCTTTGATTTGAGTCTGCTGATAGAAGTGATGCAGTTGATTTTCAAGGTGGGAACCTTTGATGTGGATGATTTATTTTTGAACACGATAGGCGGATTAGCTGGATATATATGCTTGAGACTTGGTCAGAAGCTGGTACAGCGGATAAGCAAACGCTAGAAGTTCCATTGTACTTGACAGAAAGTGAAGTAGAGTAAGGATAGGAAATAGTTATGTTTCGGTTACGAAAATATATTTATACGGATAAAAAGCATACAGCAAAGGGAATAGTAGGAACGGTGCTTGCCGTCCTTGCCCTTGCTGTTTTTGTGCTTGTAGTGTATTTTTCTTTTCAGGAAAAAGGGCAGGCAGATGTGACAATTTCCTCTTTGGGATTGGTGTCTATTAGTCTGTCAGTTATAGGTCTTACTTCGTCCATAATGAGTTTTTGGGAGGAAGACAAGTATTATATTTTTTCAAAAATAGGTGCAGTCAGCAATATATTGCTCTTGTTTTTGTGGATATGTGTATTTCTGATAGGAGTGTAATGATATGAATTATTACCATGTGTTTGAAGAAAATGAAGCAGTGAAAGAGCGAATGCTTCTTTCCTTAGAGCGGATAGAAGAGCTGGTGAAACAGAATGATGCGCCGGCTCCATATAAAGAGTATTTTGGAAAAACAGCGGAATTCATTTTATACATGAAGGAAGTAAGTGAACTGGTAGAGAGTGGAAAGTTGTATGAGTTATCATTAGAAGAATTGCAAAATATCAATCATACCATGTATGAGGATATTTTGCCTTCCTGTTATGACAATAGCTATGCAAATCCTGCCTACAGTGTAAAGCAACTTGGCGAAGATTTTGGACAGATGCTCTGTTTTTTATATACAGAGATTCGTGGCATGATTGTGTATGTTCATGAAGGAAGAATGGAAGAATTTACGATTCTGTGTGAGCTGTTTATTGAGATTTATAATTTATTTGAACAGCAGGAGTTACCGGAAATAAAGGAAGTAAAGGACACTCTTTATTGGTTTATCAGCGATTATAGTGATATTACAGTCACATATCGAATTCGAGAAGCATTAGATACTACGCTTGATTTTGCAACAAAGATTATTATGGAATCGGATTTGTCTGATTTACGTTATCTCTATTATTATGGAGAATATATTGGCAAAAATGAGATAGAAACAGCGAAGCATCTTATGACGTTGCCGGCAGAAAAGCTTACTTCCATGGCAGCCACTTATACAGAAGGCTATCGCAAAGGCTTTGAGTTAGCTGGCATTGATTTGTCCAAGAAAAAAACGGTAAATGTTCGTTATCCGGTTGGTTTTGAAGCAGTTATGCGGGAAGCGGTGAAACAGTTTGAAGAAATAGGATTGGAATGTGTGATTTACCGTGCGGCAGTGAATTCAATTAACAAAAATAAGAATCATCGGATTGGTTATACATCTACCCAGGCAAACAAGCAGTATGATTATGATCATAAGGATGATAATGCGCTGTATTTAGACAGCAACTTAAATGAACGAAAATTAGGTGTACTACGGAGTGCTTATGAGCAGTATAAGCAGTTAGCTGCTGTTCATGCCGGACCAGCAGTAGTAGAAACATTTGGAGAGATTCCATTCACCCCTTCTTATTGCAAGGCGGCATATCACCTTACGAAAAAGCAGGAAAAACTAAGTGTGGCATATTCTAATGAAGCAGGACAGATTGTAAATGAATACATTCCGGGGGATGAGCGCAGTTTTACTATAATTGCGTATCCGTTGCCGGAGATTGGTGACAATTATCCGGAAGTTTTTGAGGAAATTGTGAAAATCAATACGCTGGATTATGAACTATATGCCACTATCCAGCAGAAGATAATTGAAGCATTAGATAAAGGTGATACAGTAGAAGTTATAGGAAGCGGTGAGAACCAGACAAAGCTTACCATACAGTTACCACCTTTACCAGATCCGGCTACTCAGACAAATTTTGAGAATTGTGTGGCAGATGTCAACATTCCGGTTGGAGAAGTATTTACCTCGCCAAAACTTACAGGTACGAATGGTGTGCTTCATGTCAGTGAAGTGTATTTGAATGAGTTAAAATTCATGGATCTAAAAATTACATTTACAGACGGAATGATTTCTGATTATAGTTGTGGTAATTTTGAGACGGAAGAAGAAAACAGGAAATATATCAAAGAAAATATTATGATGAACCATGAGACGCTTCCGATGGGTGAATTTGCGATTGGTACGAACACCACGGCATATGTCATGGCAGAGAAATACCAGATAGGTGACAAGCTTCCTATATTAATAGCAGAAAAAATGGGACCGCACTTTGCGGTGGGGGATACCTGTTATTCCTGGGCAGAGGACAGCAAGACCTATAATCCGGATGGCAGACAGATTATGGCTAAAGATAATGAGGTGTCTATCCTTCGCAAGGAAGATGTGAGCAAGGCGTATATGAATTGCCATACGGATATTACGATTCCATATAAAGAGTTGAAAGAATTGGCAGTAATTGGAAAAGATGGAGGCAGAATACTGATTATTCAGGATGGACGATTTGTTTTGGAAGGTACGGAAGAACTGAATAGACCATTTTTAGAGTTGTAAAGTGTGCTTTGAATTCTGATTTGTATGGATGTGGCAAGGCGCTGGTTTATCGGAATGGGGTAGGTACGTTGTATCATAGTGGTAAACAGTACGCCCCTGACAGCAACAGACACTTCCTAAACAGACCGAGCCAACGTTCCGGTGTAACTACTAAGGACGTCTCGTAATCGTTTGTTTAGGAAGTGTCTGTTGCTGGCAGGGGCTGTGTGTTGGTAACGCTAGGTACGATTTCTTCCGCTAATAAGACGATTGGATATTCAAATTTCTGTAATGCAAATCGTTAGAATGTATTTAAAAATGTATTTTTATAATTTGTATCTTCACTGTATGCTGAATTCGTTCCCAATTACTGAATTTAGTTAGTTGTGCAAATTAAATTAGCGGAATCCAAAATCGTACCTAGCGATTCCAACGCACAGCCGCTGATAGCCGTAGCAGTTTCCTAAACAAGACGATTACGAGCCGTCCTTAGTTGAGGTGAAATCCACTGGTTAGAGCCTCTTAGGCACGAAGGCTCTCCTGAGTGTCTTAGAGGGTCTTAGCAGTTAGTTCACCGAGACGTTGGCTCGGTCTGTTTAGGACACTGCTACGGCTATCAGCGGCGTACCCCTTGCCACTATGATACAGCGTAACTAACTCATTCCAATAAACTAGCAAGCAGTTGATAATCACCCACACAAATCAGAATTTATTAATACATTTTTATCTCTATGGCAATATATCCGTGTTGATACAAATACGTCTGAATGGTAACGAATAATGGAATATTTCGACAAAGAATAAGAAAAACAGTTGCAGTAAAAGAAAAAATAACGTATACTTGTTACGGATTCGATTGCGATCGTGTACTTATCAGGTCATTACAAAGGAGTACATAAGATTGTGACAATATGAAGTATAGAAAAGGAGAATGACGAATGGCTAAAGTTGGCATTGTAATGGGAAGCGATTCTGATATGCCTGTAATGAGCAAGGCAGCAGATATTTTGGAGGAGTTAGGGATTGATTATGAAATGACAATCATTTCCGCTCACAGAGAACCGGATGTGTTCTTCGAATATGCAAAAACCGCAGAGGAAAAAGGCTTTAAGGTAATTATTGCCGGCGCAGGTATGGCAGCACATTTACCAGGAATGTGTGCAGCAATATTCCCAATGCCAGTCATTGGTATTCCTATGCATACAACATCCTTAGGTGGAAGGGATTCTTTATATTCCATCGTTCAGATGCCTTCGGGAATTCCGGTAGCAACTGTTGCAATCAATGGAGGTGCAAATGCAGGGTTATTAGCAGCTAAAATATTAGCAACCTCAGATGCAGCATTATTAGATAAGTTAAAAGCATACTCTGCAAAATTAAAAGAGCAGGTAGAAGCAAAAGCTGAAAAACTTGACCAGGTTGGTTATAAAGAATACATGAAACAGATGTAAGATAAGAAAGGAAAAGAAAACTATGGATTACAAGAACGCAGGCGTAGATATTGAAGCAGGATACGAATCAGTAAAATTAATGAAGGAGCACATTGCTAAGACAATGCGTCCGGAAGTATTAACCGATATCGGTGGTTTCTCAGGAGCATTCTCCATGGCGGCTTTCAAAGATATGGAGAAGCCAACCTTAGTATCAGGTACAGATGGTGTTGGAACTAAGTTAAAATTAGCATTTATCTTAGACAAGCATGATACCATCGGTATTGACTGTGTAGCTATGTGTGTAAATGATATTGCATGTGCAGGCGGCGAACCATTATTCTTCTTAGATTACATCGCATGTGGAAAAAATGAGCCACAGAAAATTGCTACTATCGTAAGTGGTGTTGCAGAAGGATGTCGCCAGTCAGGGGCTGCATTAATCGGTGGTGAAACAGCAGAAATGCCAGGATTTTACCCAATTGATGAATATGATTTAGCAGGATTTGCAGTGGGTGTAGTAGACGAAGCAAAATTAATCACAGGTAAAGAATTAAAGAACAAGGATGTATTAATCGGTATTGCATCTTCTGGTATTCACAGCAATGGTTATTCACTTGTTCGTAAAGTATTCCGTATGGAAAAAGATACCTTGACTACATATTTTGAAAGCTTAGGTGCTACATTAGGTGAAACATTATTAACACCAACCAAGATTTATGTACAGACATTAAAAAATATTAAAAATGCAGGTGTAACGGTAAAGGCTTGTAGCCATATCACAGGTGGCGGTTTCTATGAAAATATTCCAAGAATGCTTCCGGAAGGTAAGCGTGCAATGGTTCAGAAGAACAGCTATGTTGTACCACCAATCTTCAGCATGTTACAGAAGGATGGTAACATTGCAGAAGAAATGATGTATAACACTTACAACATGGGTATCGGTATGATGATTGCAGTAGATCCGGCAGACGTAGATAAGACTTTAGCAGCAATCAAGGCAGCAGGTGAGACAGCTTACATTGTAGGTGAAGTAGTTGACGGAGAAAAAGGAGTAACCTTATGCTAAAAATTGCAGTTCTGGTATCTGGTGGCGGTACGAATCTGCAGGCAATTATCGATGCAGTAGGTGCTGGAACCATAACCAATACAGAGATTTCTCTTGTAGTTAGCAATAATAAAAATGCATTTGCGTTGGAACGTGCAAAAAATGCAGGAATTCCTGCAAAATGTATTTCGCCAAAGGATTTTGAAAATAGAACAGTATTTAACGAAGCATTGTTGGCAGAATTAGAACAGGCACAGGTGGATTTGATTGTTTTGGCAGGCTTCTTAGTTGTGATTCCGGAGCAGATGATAAAGAAGTATCGCAATCGTATTATCAATGTGCATCCTTCCCTCATTCCATCCTTCTGTGGAACCGGATATTATGGCTTGAAGGTGCATGAGGCAGCCTTGGCTCGTGGTGTAAAAGTCAGCGGAGCTACGGTTCATTTTGTAGATGAAGGAACAGACACCGGTCCGATAATTTTACAGAAAGCAGTAGAAATCTGCCAGGGTGATACGCCAGAGGTTCTTCAGCGCAGAATTATGGAACAGGCAGAGTGGGTAATTCTTCCACAGGCAATTAATCTCATTGCCAATGGAAAGATATCTGTAACAGATAATAAAGTAGTGATTCAAGGATAATATATAAGCGCCAAGGGTTGGCGTGACAAAGCGTGTAAGAAAGCTGGCTGATTTCGCGAGGGCGTGCTTACACGCTTTGTTCTATATCAGGAAAATACAACGGTTTGCTATATGATGTAATGCTTGAAATTTCCTGATATAGAAAAAGTGATGCGCACGAATTGGAAAGGAAGATGCACTACGTGCAAAATTCGGCGCGGCAAAGCGTGTAGGCACGCTTTGTTCTAATAAAAATGTCGCATAAGCGGCGGAATGGAGAGTAACATGAAAGTTCTTATCGTAGGAAGCGGCGGTCGTGAGCATGTAATTGCAGCTATGGTCGCAAAAAGCAGTAAAGTAGATAAAATCTATTGTGCACCAGGGAATGCCGGCATCGCTCAGATTGCTGAGTGTGCAAACATTGGTGCAATGGAATTTGATAAATTAGTAGCATTTGCAAAAGAAAAAGAAATTGATTTAACGATCATCGGTATGGATGATCCGTTAGTTGGTGGTGTAGTAGATGCATTTGAGGAGGCTGGTTTGCGTGTATTTGGCCCAAGAAAAAATGCAGCTATCTTAGAAGGTTCCAAGGCATTTTCTAAGGATTTAATGAAGAAATACGATATCCCAACAGCGGCATATGAGAATTTCGACAATGCAGCAGATGCACTTGCATATTTAGAAAAGGCAGATTTTCCTATCGTATTAAAAGCAGACGGACTTGCACTTGGTAAGGGCGTATTAATCTGCAATACTTTAGAAGAAGCAAAAGCAGGCGTAAAAGAAATTATGGAAGACAAGAAGTTCGGTACTGCCGGTAATCGTATGGTTATCGAAGAATTCATGACAGGCCGTGAAGTATCAGTATTATCTTTCGTTGATGGAAAAACAATCAAAATCATGACTTCTGCACAGGATCACAAGCGTGCCTTAGATGGTGACCAGGGACTAAACACTGGTGGTATGGGAACCTTTTCGCCAAGTCCATTCTATACAAAGGAAGTAGATGAATTCTGCCAGAAATATGTATATCAGAAGACAGTAGATGCTATGGCAGCAGAAGGCAGAGAATTCAAGGGAATTATTTTCTTCGGATTAATGCTGACAGAAAAAGGTCCTCGTGTGTTAGAGTACAACGCTCGTTTCGGTGATCCGGAAGCTCAGGTAGTATTGCCGAGAATGAAGAATGATATCATTGAGGTAATGGAAGCTTGTATTGATGGACGTTTAGACGAAATCGATTTACAGTTTGAAGACAATGCAGCCGTATGTGTTGTATTAGCCTCAGAAGGTTATCCGGTTGCATACGACAAAGGATTTGAAATCAAAGGCTTAGATGCATTTGACGGCAAAGATGGTTATTATGTATTCCATGCTGGTACAAAACTTGACGAGGCTGGAAAGATTGTTACCAACGGTGGTCGTGTATTAGGTGTGACTGCAAAGGGTGAGGACTTGAAGAAGGCAAGAGCTAACGCATACGAAGCAACTAAGTGGATTGCGTTTGAGAATAAATACTGCAGAAGTGATATTGGTAAGGCGATTGATGAAGCATAAGCAGTTCATTTTGTAGTAGTTATATGTATATAGTCGCTTAAGAAATGGTGATTGGAAATGTTGTAGTTTTCAATCGCCATTTTTATATACTAGGTCAAGGTATTCGTAAATCGTCTGGCAGAGAGAGGGGCTGCCATAACGTAAACGCTAGTATTGTAGTAATTGTTGTAGTTGTTTTGGGAAGCAATTTCTAAAAGAATGAAAGCACGTGTAAAATGATAAGTAATGAAACGAATTATCTTTTTTGGCGTTGTGTAAGGCGGATACTGTATTTATAGGGCGGACAAATTTCACATTGACAATAAGTTATGGAATATTATAAGATAGAGTGTAAAATATAGGTGATAATTATGCTCAGAGAAATGAAGATGGAGAGTACAGATGGAGAAAAATAGAAAAATACCATGGTCGGTGACGAGTATAGTGCTGGCTGTGCTTCTGCTTCTGGGGGTATTGCAGAGTGATTTTCAATCTGAGGCTGCAATTTCTGGAGTGGTTTCTACACAAAGTGGCTCGTTGCGCGTGCGAAACGCACCAAATGGTACACAGATAGGTTCTATTGGAAAAGGAACGACGGTAACGATTGTGGAAGAAACAGGAGATGGCTGGTACAAGATTGTATATGGAAACGGATATGGATATGTTTCGAAAAGCTATATTACAGTTACCAATGTAGACAATGATTACAGGAGTCAGCTAATTGCGGCTGGTTTCCCGGAAAGCTATTGCGATGCGCTGTGTGTATTGCATCAGTCTTATCCTAATTGGGAATTTATTCCATGGAATACCGGTCTGAATTGGGAGGATGCATTGAATGCAGAATCTGCTGTGGGAAAAAATACCATACAGTCTTCCGCAATTTCTTCCCATAAATCAATTGAACAGGGGGCATACGATTTAACGAAGAACAAATGGGTGAGTTATGACAGTGGCGGTTGGGTTACTGCATCCAAGGAATTAATTGCCTATTATTTAGATCCAAGAAATTTCTTAGACCCATATTATGTGTTCATGTTTATGGATCAAAGCTATGACCCGACAAAGCAGAATGAGGAATCTCTGAAAAAACTGGTAGAAGGAACGTTTCTGGCAGAAGAAGGTTATTCAACCATGCTAATGAATGCGGCCGCCAGTTCTGGTGTCAATCCTTATGTGCTTGCATCCATGATTCTGATAGAGCAGGGGGCGAACGGGATCGGTTCTTCTATATCTGGCGTGGAACCGGGATATGAAGGGTATTATAACTTTTTTAATGTTGGTGCTTATGCAACAAGCAGTATGACTGCAGTGCAGAAAGGGTTATGGTATGCCCGTGGTGGTGATATTGGTGCAACTACATATAATCGTCCGTGGAATACAAAGGAAGCTGCGATAACAGGAGGTGCCTCCTATTATGGTTCAAACTATGTAAACAAAGGACAGAATACATTGTATCTGAAAAAATTTAATGTGCAGGGCAGTGAATTGTATAGCCATCAGTATATGACAAATGTACAAGGTGCTGCGTCAGAAGCATTCCAGGTAGCCCGTGCGTATAATAAGATAGCAGAAGGAAGTATGAAATTTGTCATTCCGATATATAATAATATGCCGGCAACTGCTTGTGCAAAACCAACAGGTAAGGGGGATTGTGTGAATTTCCTAAAGAACCTGTCTGTAGATGGCATGGCACTTGCACCACAATTTAACCAATATACACAGTCCTACAGCTTAATTGTAGACAATTCGGTTAGCTGTATTACTATTAATGCAGAGCCATATCAGGCAACTGCAACAGTAAGTGGAAGTGTAGGAGCGGTTTCCTTAAATGAAGGAATGAATAGCTTGCAAATTATTGTGACAGCACAAAATGGTGTAAGCAGAACTTATACCGTTAATGTGCATAGAAATTCTGCGAATGGAGAAAAGCCACCTGTGGATGTGCAGACACCGACAGAAAACGTACCGCCAACAGAAAATACAACGCCAACAGAGACAAGTGTTGTGCTGCCGACAGACTATAAGGAGATTACTGGTGGAGAAGGTTATATTTTGAAAGTATCTGCCGGAGTAATGGCGGAACAGATGCTTTCTTCAATTGCTGTTACAAATGGCAGTATTGCGGTAATGGATAGAGAAGGTAATCCTTACACTGGTGTGATGGGAACTGGTATGCAGGTTGGCATTTATGATACTTACGGTATTCCGGTAAAGGTTTATACTGTGGTAGTAGATGGTGACATTTCTGGTGATGGGAAAATTACAGTAATTGATTTATTGCGATTACAGAAAGCTATATTAGGCAATACATCTCTTTCACAAGCAGAACTGGTAGCCGGTGATGCAAATGGAAATGGAAGTATCAATGTGTTGGATTTATTAAAATTGCAGAAAAAAATATTAAACAAGTAGAAGAAAGGAAATGTGTGAGAACAATTCGTGATTCTTTAAGCACAGGTAGGGAAGATGAAAAAACTATTTAAGTTAGGAAGAACAATCATATGTGCAATGTTTATGCTGTTTGTGATGGGTATATCAGCAAAAGCGGCAGATGGTACCATTAGTTTTTCGGACCCGTCTGCAAACGTTGGAGATAAGGTGACGGTAGATGTGAAAGTAAAAACCAATGACTGCTATATTGGTGCAACCGATATTACACTTACCTATGATACATCAGCACTTGAATTTGTTAGTGGCGGTTCTACTGCATCCGGTGGTTCCGGAAGTGTTCACATTGCAGGTGTAGCAGGTGACGCAGAGACAAACAGCATCACATACCAGCTGACTTTTAAAACATTATCAGCTGGAAGCAGTAAAGTGCAGGTGTCAAATTATGAGATATACGATTTTGATGAAAATTTAGTTGGGATGTCTCACGTGGGAAATTCTACTGTCAGTGTATCGGATGGTACCCCGGATGCATCTTCAGATGCGACGCTTTCTTCTTTGACGGTGTCAAAGGGAAGTCTGTCTCCGGCATTTGCACCAAAAACATACACATACAGTATGACGGTAGGGGCAGATGTAACTAGTTTGGCAATTGATGCAAAAACAAATGACAGTAAGGCAACGGTTACTTCTATTAAAGGAGCAGATAGTTTACAGCCGGGAGAAAATACAGTTAAAATCAAAGTAACAGCAGAAAACGGTGAAACAGCAACCTACAAAATTACTGTTACACGTGAGAAGGAAAGTGAAGAAGAGGATACACCTGAGGAAACAGCAGAGCCTGAAAATACAGAGGAACCGAGTGAATCAGAAAATCCGGAGGAGTCAGAGGAACCAGAAGAAGCAGAATCTGCATTTGGAACAGTAGAGGTAAATGGTAAAACATTGACACCAGCTGAGTTTCCGGAAGGGGCAGATATACCAGGATTTACAGTAAGCACATTGGAATACAATGGTGTACAGCAGCCGGCATTTGTTTCTAAATATATGGAATATTATGTATTGTATATGACGGATACAGAGGGCAATAGTGATTATTATGCATATTATAAAGATATTGATGCCTTTACGGAGTTTGTACAGTTGACTAGTGGCACAACAAATACTATGTTTATTCTGGATGGATATGTAAGTGACCTTACCGAGTCTGGATTTGTGAAGTCAGAGTTGGAAATAAGCGGTAAGAAGCTTACAGGATGGGCATACAGTGAAGAAGTAACTACCGCAGAGGAAGCGTACAAAGATTATTATCTGGTAGCCGGTGTGAATCAGGATGGACTTCTTACATGGTATCAGTATGATGCAAAGGAAGGCACATATCAGCGTTTTGTGGCACAGAAAATCAGCACAGCAGCTACTACTTCTGGTGATGCAGAAGAAGTTCAGATGCTTGAAACTCAGTTAAAAGAATTGTCAGATACCTATCGCAATATGAAGAGTAAGAGACTTATGATGATTATTGCTCTTGGCATTCTGGATCTGATTTTGTTGATTGTGATCATTAATTTAATCTTTAAAATTCGTGACAAAGATTACAATGATGAGGAGGATGATGCATGGACAGAGGAATACGAAGAGGACGAGGATTCGTTTGTTGAGGCAGATGAAGAATTAGATTATGAACCGGAAGAGACAGAAGAGGAAAAGGATACCCTTGATGAAGAAGAACGTTATCAGCAGGATCTTGATGATGAGGAACCAGTGAGAAAAGAACCGCTCTCACGTCTTAGAAAAAGTCCGATTCTGGAGAAAAAATCTTTAGTTAAGGAAACAGAAAGTCTCTTTGATGATGACGATGAGGAAGAATTTGACTTTGAGATTATTGATTTAGATGATGATGAAAAATAATGGTAATTGCAAGTCTTTCAATCCCTAATTAATCGTTATAGGAAAGACATTGACAGATGATATCACCTGTTATAGAATGTGTATAACATAGCTTTTTTATATACTAAGAAAAAGTAATATGGCAGGTGATAGTAATGTATATAGAAATTAATTTTGAAGATGAAGAAGCGTTTTACATACAGCTTTGTAATCAGATTATTCATGGAATTGCTACCTCTAAGATACAGGAAGGCGATTCCCTTCCCTCAGTTAGGCAGATGGCGGAGGACATTGGAATTAACATGCATACGGTGAATAAAGCCTATGCTGTATTAAGGCAGGAAGGATTTATCACCTTAGACAGAAAAAATGGAGCTGTAATCGCAATCGATGTCAACAAGCTTCAGGCGTTATCGGAATTGAAAAAGAATCTGACGATGGCTTTAGCCAAAGCAAGTTGCAGGAACATTGCCAGAGAGGAAGTTCATGCAATGGTGGAAGAAATCCTGGATGCTTTTGAATCATAGAAGATGTCAGCAGTGACAGAATGGAGGATAGTATGCACAACCAGTACACAAAAAAGGCAGCGAAAGCTGTAGAGCTGGCGCAGAAAGTAGCAAAAGCTCTGGAACATTCGTATGTTGGAACAGAGCATTTATTATTAGGACTTATGCGAGAGAAAACAGGTGTTGCGGCACAGGTTTTAAAATCGAATGGTGTAGAAGAGAGTCAGGTATTAGATTTGATGGATCAGCTTATTACCCCACCGGGAAGCGTGGGGCTTATGGAGCCTTCCAGTACTACACCTAAATTACAGCATGTGTTGGATATGAGTAGAATGGAAGCAGAGAGTCTGCAGGAAGATGCAATTGGAACGGAGCATTTACTGATTGCTATCTTGAAGGAGCCGGATTGTATTGCAACCAGATTATTAGTGACTTTGAATGTCAATCCCCAGAAGCTGTATATGGATATATTAACCGCAATTGGCGAGGATTTGGCGAAACATAAAGATGATTTTCAGAGGGCAAAAACAGTTCATGATGCTTCGGCAACGCCTGTTTTAAACCAATATAGCAAGGATTTGACAGAGGCGGCTGCACAGGGGAAATTGGATAATGTAGTTGGTAGAGATTCTGAAATAGAGCGTGTGATTCAGATTTTAAGCCGACGGACAAAAAACAATCCTTGCCTCATTGGAGAACCAGGTGTTGGTAAGACTGCCATTGCGGAAGGGCTTGCAAGCCGTATTGCGAAGGATGATGTGCCGGATTCTGTAAGAGATAAAAGAGTCGTGGTTCTGGATCTTGCAAGTATGGTAGCTGGTTCAAAATATAGAGGTGAGTTTGAAGAACGTATCAAGCGTGTGATTAAAGAAGTGTCAGCAGAAGGCAATATACTGTTATTCTTAGATGAAATACACACAATTATTGGTGCTGGTGGAGCAGAGGGTGCCATTGATGCAGCAAACATTTTAAAACCTTCTCTTGCAAGAGGGGAAATTCAGATTATTGGTGCAACCACCATTAATGAATATCGTAAGCATATAGAAAAGGATCCTGCATTGGAACGTCGTTTCCAGCCGGTTATGGTTGAGGAGCCAAGTGAAGAAGAAGCTATACAGATATTAATGGGTATCAAGGGACACTACGAAGCTCATCATCATATAGAGATTACGGAGGAAGCTGTGGAAGCAGCTGTAAAATTATCCAAACGCTATATCAATGACCGATATCTGCCGGATAAGGCAATTGACTTGATGGATGAGGCAGCTGCAAGACTTCGGTTGTCTGGGTATCAGAAGTTTCCACAGGTGGAGGAAATTGAAAAGCAATTAGCAAGCATAGATGAAGAACGGGAAGCCTGCATAATAGCACAGGATTTTGATAAGGCTGGTGAGTTGACCAGAGAAAAGAAGCAGTTAGAAGTAGAACTTGCAAAATGGAAAAAGAAACGTACGAACAATAAGAATCTAAAGGTAGAAGAGGAGCAGATTGCTGAAATTGTTGCGATGTGGACAAAGATTCCAGTGAATCGTATTGCTGAGGAGGAATCCTCAAGACTTCGAAGATTAGAAAAGACATTGCATAAAAGAGTGATTGCACAGGAGGATGCGGTATCTGCTGTGGCGAAGGCAATTAAGCGTGGACGTGTAGGTCTAAAAGATCCGAATCGTCCAATTGGTTCCTTTTTGTTTTTGGGACCAACCGGTGTTGGTAAGACGGAATTGTCAAAAGCTGTGGCAGAAGCAGTATTTGGAAAAGAGGATGCTATTATTCGTGTAGATATGTCTGAATATATGGAGAAACACAGTGTATCTAAGATAATTGGTTCACCTCCGGGATATGTAGGATTTGATGAAGGTGGGCAGTTAAGTGAGAAAGTACGAAGGAATCCTTATTCAGTTGTGCTGTTTGATGAAATTGAAAAAGCACATCCAGATGTATTTAATATTTTGTTACAGGTGTTGGATGATGGGCATATTACAGATTCTCAGGGGAGAAAGGTCAGCTTTAAGAATACCATTATTATTATGACATCCAATGCTGGTGCGCAGTCTATTATTTCTCCTAAAAAATTAGGTTTTGCATCGGTGGAAGATGAAAAGGTGAATTATGAGAATATGAGAAATAATGTAATGGATGAAGTGAAGCGCATTTTCAAACCGGAATTTATCAACCGTATTGATGAAATAATTGTATTCCATACATTGAATAAAGAGCATATGAAACAGATTGTATCATTGCTGTTGAAGACGGTAGCAGAGCGTTGTTATACACAACTTCAGATTCGGCTTACATTCCGTGAACCAGTAAAAAAATATCTGGTGGATGTAGGCAGTGATGAAAAATATGGTGCCAGACCACTTAGACGTGCGGTGCAGACAAAGATTGAAGATGCACTGGCAGAAGAGATTCTGGCAAAGCGTATTAAGTCTGGAGATAATGTAACCGTTGGTGTGGCTAAAAATGAGGTAACATTTACGGTAAATAAATTATAAATTTAACAAATATTTTAATATTTGTATAAACAACTGGAAAAATGTCGCATTTTATTGTATAATATTACTTATCAAAAGAACGTAGTCAGCGATTACAAAAAGAGCTTAAGAACAGAGGACAGGAGGTACATGTCATGGCAGTTGTGACAGAGTTGATAAGAACAGAGGAAAACGGAACAATAAGCTTTGGTAATTATGAGTTGGATTCCAAAACAAAGGTAGATAATTTTGAATTTGGCGGAGATATCTACAAGGTAAAAACCTTTAAGGAAATTACAAAATTAGAAAAGAATGGTATGTTTGTATACGAATCTGTACCGGGAACTAGTGTAAGTAATATGAAAGCTTCTGAGCATGGTATCAGTTTTAGTGTAGAAGGAAAAGAAGATGCACAGATTACAGTAGGAGTGGAAGACGACAAGGAATATAAAGTATATATTGATGATTCCAACATTGGAAAAATGAAGACAAAGCTTGGCGGTAAGTTGGTAATCAGTGTTGAATTAGCAAACAGAGGTGCAGTTGACGTTAAGATTGTAAGATTATAAGTAACTGTTCAGGCAGGTTGAAGCATTTACTGCTGAGACCGTAAGAAAATGATACGATTATAATTTAATTGTGATTTATAGCAGGGTGTCTTATTAGGCACCCTGTTTTTCAAACACGTTCTAGAGTACTGTACACTAGTTTATTAGGAGGAAGTATGGCAAAAGGAATGATTTTTTACTGTCAAAGTTGTGGATATGAGTCTTCGAAATGGATGGGACAGTGTCCGGGATGTAAAGAGTGGAATACTTTTGTGGAAGAAGCAGCACCACCAAAGCATGTTAGTGGAAAAAGGGCGGGAGTAACAGAGCGCAGGGAGCCTGTTATGCTAAACAGCATTTCTGTGGAGGACGAACCACGTATTACATCAGGAATGGAGGAATTAGATCGTGTTTTAGGCGGTGGTATTGTGGCTGGTTCCTTACTTTTAGTGGGAGGAGATCCGGGAATAGGTAAGTCTACCATACTTCTGCAGGTGTGCCGTAATCTAAGTAACGATAAGCACCATGTGTTATATATTTCGGGAGAGGAATCTTTAAAGCAGATAAAAATACGTGCAAAGCGAATAGGTGAGTTTTCAGAAGATATGCATCTTTTGTGCGAGACCAATTTAGAAACCATTGAAGCTGTGATAAAGAAAACGCAGCCGGAGGTAGTAATTATTGACTCCATTCAGACCATATTCAGCGAACAGGTCAGCTCCGCACCGGGTAGTGTTTCGCAGGTGAGGGAGACTACTGCAACGTTACTGCAGTTAGCAAAGGGATATGGTATTACGATTTTTATTGTTGGTCATGTAACAAAGGAAGGTGTGGTGGCTGGCCCCAGAGTATTAGAGCATATGGTAGATACGGTATTGTATTTTGAGGGCGATAGAAACGCGTCTTATCGTATTCTTCGAGGTGTAAAAAATCGTTTTGGATCTACCAATGAGATTGGTGTGTTTGAAATGAGAGGGGATGGACTAAGAGAAGTAAAGAATCCTTCTGAATTTATGTTAGAGGGACGACCGGAGGGGGCTTCCGGTTCTGTGGTAGCCTGTTCCATGGAGGGAACCAGACCGATTTTGCTGGAAATTCAGGCGCTGGTGTCGGATACCAGCTTCCAGATCCCAAGAAGAACTTCAGTGGGAATTGATTATAACAGGGTGAATTTGCTAATGGCTGTTTTGGAAAAGAAGGTGGGAATGCGTTTAGGTGGATGTGATGCCTATGTTAATCTGACTGGTGGTATGCGCCTAACGGAGCCTGCCATTGATTTGGCAATTGTGGGTGCTATTGTGTCCAGTTACCGCAACCGGGAGGTAGATGGCAAGACGATTTTCTTTGGTGAAGTGGGACTAGCTGGTGAAATCAGAAGTGTCAGTCAGGCATTGCAGCGTGTGAAGGAAGCTGAAAAAATGGGATTTGAGAGATGCATCCTGCCGAAAACCAATGTGGAGTCCTTGAAGGAATCTTTAGGAGGGGTTAAGATTAGGCTGGTGGGAATTAGTAATGTTCAGGATTTGATGGATGTGCTGTGATGAGGTAAGGTATAGGTGTTAAAAGCATGTTTGCATAGCAATACATTATATCCAAATCTTCGTAGAGGTTTTTCACACCTTGGGTGAGGCTGAACAAGGGATAAATGGGATGCTTCAACTTTAATTAATAACAAATTGTACAAATTGTAGAAATTTTCTTGACAATATATGTAATCTATGATATAAATATAAAGCAGTCGAAATTACGACTCATAAGAATTACATAGGGGCATAGTTCAACGGTAGAACAGCGGTCTCCAAAACCGTCGATGTGGGTTCGATTCCTACTGCCCCTGTTATGAAATGTTTCAAAAATACCGGCAGTTATGTTAATGTCATTTAGATAGGTTAAAATTTGTTAAGTTAAGGAGCAAATCGTTGTATTTGCTCCCTTTTTTGGTGCGCCTGGCATGGTTATAAGGGGAAAGATTTAAGCTCCATCCAAATCAAGTTAGAAACGATTACTATATTAGGAGCCAATATTTGTATTATATTAAGTTGTTTCATCATTGCATATCGGAAGATATTTGTAAAACAATACTAAGTAGAATTAGGGGCAATTATCTCGCCCCGTTATCTCAGCTTCTATAAGTTCGCCCGAAGATCTGGCGTTTAACCTCTTGTCGATACCTTTGTAATCGTTTTTTTTGAAAAAACCATTGACTCCTACGTTACGTAATAGTTTAGAATATGCTTATCGAGAGGAGGAAATGCTAATGATGACAGTGAATCAGGTAAGTAAAATGACGGGAGTGAGTATACGCACTCTTCAATATTATGATACCATAGGACTCTTAAAACCAAGCGAATATACAGAGTCAGGATATAGGTTGTATGACGATACATCCTTAGAAAGGCTGCAGCAGATTTTACTGTTTAAGGAATTAGAATTTCCGTTAAAGGAAATTAAAGAAATAATAGATGCCCCTAACTTTGATAGGAACAAAGCATTAGAACAACAGATAGAATTACTTACTATGAGAAAAGAGCATCTTGAAAATCTTATTAATTTCGCTCGAGGAATAAAAATGTTAGGAGTGAAACAAATGGATTTTACAGTATTTGATACAAAAAAGATTGATGAATATTCTAATCGTGCAAAGGAACAGTGGGGAAAGTCTCTAGAATATAAGGAATTTGAAGAGAAAGCTTCGAAGTGGACAGATGAAGAACAAGTGAAGATGTTGAACGATTTTATGCAATTATTTGCAGAGTTTGGTCAGATGGTTTCCGTGGACCCAGCGGATGAAAGAGTACAGCTTCAGGTTAAGAAATTACAGGATTATATTTCTAAACATTTCTACCATTGTACAAATGAAATATTAAGTAGCCTTGGTAAAATGTATTCTGGTGGAGGAGAGTTTACAGAGAATATTGATAAAGTTGGTGGAATTGGTACTGCAGCATTTACTAATAAGGCTATAGAGATTTATTGCATGCAGTAAGCATAGAAAAACATTTTTGGCGTAAATAGTGACTAAATTGGAGGAATGAGTGTAAGCCGAAAATTTGCTGATAGGAATCATATAATTTTCAATTTATATCAGAAAAAAATGGAAGTGGTTTTGACCACTTCTTTTTTTTCATTAATCTATTGACAAATATATCGCACTTCGATACAATAACTATATCGTACCACGATATATCGAACCTAAATAGGAAGAGTGGAAAGTTATGGACGACCGACTAAAACGAATTTATATTCCGATGACCGAAACAGGCTTTTATATTTTGTTCTGTCTTCAGGAAGAGATGCATGGTTACAACATAGGAAAGAACGTAAAGAATATGACCAATGACGAGATTGTGATTAGTCCCGGAACTATGTATGGAACCTTGTCAAAGATGGAGAAGGATGGACTGATTTCTTTTGTCCGGGAAGAAGAGAATCGGAAGCTTTATAAGATTACAGAGCTTGGTCAGGAAATATTAGAGATTGAGAAGAAGCGCATTGAAAGGCTATACAAGAATAGCAGAGGTGAGCATTATGAAGAAAGATAAATTAAAAAAAGAATTTCACTACTTTGTGTTAACCGACTATGAGCGTGAGGAAGAGTATCTTCGAACTATGCACAAAAAAGGCTTCAAGTTCAAAAAAGTATCCCTGCCCGGTATTTATTATTTTAAAGAATGTAAGCCGGAAGACGTGATTTACAAGTTGGATTTCAACCCTCAGTCTAAAGAGGAACGACAGGGATATTTACAAATGTATCAGGATTATGGATGGGAATATTTGCAGGATATGAATGAGTACAGCTATTTTCGTAAGAAAGCATGCGAAGGAGAACATGAAAAAGATTTAGAAATCTTTAGTGATGAGGAATCCAAAATGGAAATGTTAAAAAATATTTTTCTAAAACGCATGTTGCCGATTCTTAGTATCTTTCTTCTATGTATTATTCCACAGTTTGTAAAACTGATTAATGAACTGGTTCATTGTCAGATACAAGGAGGGTGGTATGTTGGTTTGCTCTGCTCATTAACCATACTATTGGTGGTGTATGTTTATATAATTGGGCGATGCGGGATTGGTTTTTGGAGATTAAGAAAAAAATATAATAGAGAGTGATTGTTTAAAGGAGAATTTTATGAAATTAGAAGTGAAAAACTTGAAAAAGTCTTTTAGCGGAAAAGAAGTCTTGCATGGTATTTCTTTTTCGGTGGAAAGTGGGAGAGCATTAGGGTTATTAGGTCGAAATGGCGCGGGAAAGACTACTACTATTCGAATACTGATGGATGTTTTTCGTGCTAATGAAGGAGAAATCCTGATGGACGGAAAAACATTTGTGCCGGGGAAATATCAGATTGGATATTTGCCGGAGGAGAGAGGATTATATCCAAAAAGAAAAGTCATTGAACAGATGGTGTATCTTGCTATGCTGCGAAATGTGCCAAAGAAGAAAGCCTTAGCTAATGCGAAAAAATGGCTGGAGCGTTTGGAAGTAGCAGAGTATGAAAATAAATTGTTAGAAACCTTGTCAAAGGGAAATCAGCAAAAGGTACAACTTGCATCGATTTTGGTGTGTGATCCGGAAATTGTCATATTAGATGAGCCGTTTAGCGGACTGGATCCGGTCAATTCACAGATTTTGCAGGAAGTAGTACAAGAGTTGATTGAACAGGGAAAGATTGTAATTTTTTCCAGTCACCAGATGAGTTATGTAGAGCAATTTTGTGAGGAAATTGTGATTATCAATCAGGGAGAAGTCGTTCTGGAAGGAAATTTGGATGAAATCAAACGTTCTTATGGAAAAAACCGTCTTGTGTTAAAGGATACCGAAAGAACAGTAGAAGAATTTTCAGAATATTGCAAACAACAGTTATGTGATGTACTTACAGTCAATGGACAGACGAAGGAAGCAGTTATTGTGAAACTGACAGAGGGTAAGACAAGAAGAGAACTTTTAGAAAAAATCCTTGCAAAAAATATAGAGATAGAACAGTTTGATACCTATAAACCATCGTTGAATGACATATTTGTAGAAAGGGTAGGGGACTAAAATGAGACGATTTGCAACCGTATTTCAATTTGAATTAAAAAATTATATAAAAAATAAATCTTTTGTAATTTCTACCATTTTAATTGCGCTTATTATTGGAGTGGTGATGTTTGTTCCAAACGTGATTGATATGTCGGATATTCTTGGTACTTCCACAGAGCAAACGAAGGAAGCGGATAAGGAAGATGCAGAAGATGAGGCAGAAGAAAAAAGTCGTTATGGCTTGTTAGACAGCAATGGATATTTTGCAGACAGGAGCCTTTTGGAGTCCTATTATGAAGATGTAGAGTTTGTGAATTATTCGGATGAAAAATCTATGAAAGATGATCTTGAAAAAGAGAAAATTGAGGGTGGCTATGTTGTGGAAGATGACAGTCATTTTCGTTATTTGGTTTGGAATAATCACATGTTTGGAGAAGATGTCACAGTATTTCAGCAGGCGATGACTGTATTACATAAGCAGATATATTGTCAGGAGAAAAACTTAGATTTTCAGGAATTTGCAGCTAATTATGATGCGCCGGTGGAATATGAACAGGAAGTTCTTGGAAAAGATGCCAGTGACAATTATTGGTATTCTTATGTGCTGGTTATCGTAATCTTCATGATTATTGTAATGTATTGTGTGATGATAGCTACGTCTGTTGCCAGTGAAAAGAGCAATCGTGCCATTGAAGTTTTGGTTACCAGTATCGATTCGAAATATTTACTGTTTGGAAAGGTGCTTTCCGGAGCGACAGCAGCTTTCTTACAGGTAGGAATTATTCTTGGCACTGCACTTGTATGTTACCAGATTAATCGGGATGCATGGGGAGGCGCTTTAGATCCTATTTTGCATATTCCGGGAACCGTATTGTGGGCGTTTGCTATGTTTGGTATTGGTGGATTTTTATTTTATGCATTCTTATACGGTGCACTTGGAGCCTTGGTTTCAAAAACAGAAGATGTGAATAAATCTACCGGAAGTATGCAGATGATTGTAATGATTGTGTATTTTATAGTATTGTTCCAGCTTGATAATGTGGATGGCATTTTAGTTAAAGTGTGTTCCTTCCTTCCAATCAGTTCCTATTCGGCAATGTTTGTTCGAATTGCCATGGGAAATGTGGAAGTATGGGAAATTGCATTGTCCTTTGCTATTCTGGTAATATGCACTATTGGAGTAGGCTGGATTGCTGCAAAGATTTACCGTATGGGAACCCTTCGTTATGGAAATCCAATTTCTATTAAGAATGCACTAAAGAACTTGAAAAATGATTAGTTATTCTTCTTATGCAAAGAACTGCTTACTACATAGTCTATTTGACGCGCTCTCGCTCCCTTCAAACGTAGCGGACACTAAGGCTGTAAAATACACAGCCTAAGTGCCGACGTTTTCAGAGGGTCACATATAGACGATGTAGCAAACAGCTATCTGTCA
>JBGVMW010000044.1:0-8858 GCA_045125095.1 Lachnospiraceae bacterium | reverse complement strand
AGCTGTTTGCTACATAGTCTATATGTGACCCTCTGAAAACGTCGGCACTTAGGCTGTGTATTTTACAGCCTTAGTGTCCGCTACGTTTGAAGGGAGCGAGAGCGCGTCAAATATAGACTATGTAGTAAGTAGCTATTTGCACAAACAATTCTGACAATTTGCGGATGGTCTTCACTTTCGCAATTACCTATTACTTACCATATTAAGAAAGGAATATGCATACTGTCATATCTGCGAAAGCATATGGATATGACATGCATGGGACGAATAATGAATATTGCAGTTGCCGGAACCGGCTATGTTGGATTAGTAACAGGTGTCTGTTTAGCCAGTGTTGGGCATCATGTCACCTGTGTGGATATTGATGAAAAAAAATTAGAACGTCTTCGCGGAGGTTTTCCAACCATTTATGAACCAGGATTGGAACACCTTATGCAAAGCTGTCTTGCTAATCTGACCTTTACGTCAGACTATAAAGAAGCCTATCGTGATGCTGAGGTTATCTTTATTGGTGTAGGAACACCTGAAAAAAAAGATGGCTCCTGTAATCTAACTTATGTGTATCAGGTTGTCAGGGAAATCGCAGAAAGTGTAGAACGCGACTGCATTGTTGTAGTAAAATCTACCGTTCCTGTTGGCACTAATGATAAAGTAGAAACCCTGCTACACTCCAGATTAACACATCCAGTCAACGTAGAAGTAGCCTCCAATCCTGAGTTCTTATCTCAGGGTACCGCTATCCACGATACTCTTCACGCATCACGAATTGTACTTGGGGTAGAATCGGAACATGCCAAAAACGTGCTTTTGGAAGTGTATCGCAAGTTTCATCAGCCATTTGTTGTAACCAACAGACGAAGCGCAGAAATGATTAAATATGCATCTAACGATTTCCTTGCACTTAAAATATCTTATATTAATGAGATTGCAAATCTCTGTGAGCTTGTAGGTGCTGATGTAGAATCTGTTGCTGCCGGAATGGGACTTGACCCACGAATTGGTGATAAATTCTTAAAATCCGGTATTGGATATGGCGGCTCCTGTTTCCCAAAGGATACCAAATCCCTTCACTGGATATCCAATTATTACGACAAAGAAATTAAAACTATTAAAGCTGCCATTGAAGTAAACGACTCTCAAAAAATTCGTTTAATCAAAAAGTCAAAACGCTACTATGACTCTTTTGTAGGGCTTACCATTGCCGTATTGGGACTGGCTTTTAAACCAGGAACTGATGATTTGCGAGAAGCACCTTCTCTTGTAAATATTCCAATCTTTTTAGATGACGAAGCGGTCGTAAAAGCATGGGATCCTGTTGCGGTAGAAAATTACAAACGCTATTATCCTACGGAAGTCAAATATTGTGACACCATTGAAGAAACCCTGAAGGATGCAGATATTTGCTTTATTTTTACAGAATGGGACGATGTCAAAGCATTAGACATTCACAAATATGCTTCTTTGATGAAGCATGCCATTGTATTAGACGGAAGAAACTGCTATAACCCTGATATATTTAAGGGTACAGAAATTATATATGATTCCATAGGAAGACCTACGGTAAATGCGGAATAAAAAAGTGGTATCAGCTGACTTGCTGATACCACTTTTTATCCCTAAAAATCAATGCCATTTTCTTTCATTAACTCTCTTGCTGTCTCTAAGGAATCTACGCCTTCTTTATTCTTGATCGGTGCAAATTCTTTATTTCGTACTACTTCATAAGATAAACAATCATTCATCATATGAATCATGTCTAATACAAGCTGCTCAAATTTATATCCGTTTGGCGTCTCCGGCTTAATGGTATTACCGTTTTCATCCACATATGGAATCTTCTTCTCTACAACATGAGCCGGCATATCATTATTCATAATTTCCTCTAACTTGCTGACTTTAAATAAATAATTCAACGTAACACCAAAGTTATATGCCAAATCACCATTTTCTTCTTTCAAATACAGCATCTCATCTGTCATTTCATAATATTCCACAATAGATGGCTTGCCGTCTTCTAAACATAGAACACCAACACGTTCTTCCGGTGCAGCCTTACGTACTACCTTTGCTCCACTATCGCGTCCGGATAAAATCGTTGCGCCCACAAAACACGGATCGTTAATACGCTGTAAAACGTTATCTACAGAGAATACACTGAGCCATTCCACATTTTTTTCCTTCATTTCATCCAGATAGCCAGCTTTCGCAAGAGACGTAAACCAACCACCATTTCCATTCGGAGATAACGAAATTTTTCCCTTTTCCTCTAGATACACTTTACCATTAAAGTCAACGGATGGTGCCATCTCCTGCACAAAGAAACCAATATATTCCGGATCATATCCAAAATAATTGTGCTCCTCAAAGAACAACACGGTTTCATCATTATTTTTTACACTTGTCATAATATATAACGGGATATAATGTCCTGTTATTTTCACAACATCTAAGATATTATTTATCAGACACTCAAATAAGTATAAATCCTTTTGAACGCCAACATTTAACATGCCTTTAGGCTTGTCCAATCCCAAGCGGGTTCCCTGACCACCTGCCAAAAGAACAGCACCAATCTTCTCTGCTTTTAATGCTTCGATTCCAGCTGCCTCAAATTCTGTTCTTCTAGCTTCAATTTCATCTATCTCTAACGCACCTAACGGTTCAATCTTGCCTCGCTTTACTTCACCAGCCTGATGCTTAGATAAAATTCTTTCAAAATCCCAGTCTAATCCAGAAATCTGTGCATATAAATCTTTTCTATCGCTATCATTTAATTCATTCTCGAATCTCAGAAGCTGTTCCTGCCCTTTTTCTTTCAGCATGTTCTGTATCTCAGTCTTATTCATAAATTCCTCCTTAACTGTATAAAAGTATCGGTTATGTTTACTGTCAATACTGCTTATAAATATGATTTTATCATAAGAATACTGGAAAAACAACTTATTTCCTATAATTTCAGCATCTCTGGCACTCGCTTGTCATATACAGCATAATACCGAAAACCTGTTTCCTTCAACATCTGCTCTGCACGGGCAAAGTCATAGGCAATTTGATCTGGTGCATGGCTATCTGAACCAATGGTTATCAACTCTCCACCCAATTCACGATAGCGAAGAAGCACGTCTGTCTGTGGATTAGTATATCCAAGACCAGCGCGGTACCCAGATGTATTTACCTCTAATGCCTTGCCTTGTTCAATCAGATGTATCAGACACTTATCAATCCATTCCTTATAACGTTCATAGGAATACTCTTTGTTTTTGTTCGGCCCATATCGAACCACATAATCTAAATGTCCATATGTAGAGAAGCCTAAAAACACGTTCATGTTCTCATAGGACATCCTAAAATATTCTTCATAACATTCCTGTTCGCTATGTTTCTCAAACACTTCGGCATAATAAGGATCTAAGCCAAATATCAGATGCGTAGAAGCAATTATAAAATCCCATTCGTATGCTTTGGCGATACGTTCACATTCCTCTCCTAAATGTGGCTGAACACCAAGTTCTATTCCATATCGAATCTGAATCTGACTCCCATACTTTTCCTTCATACTTGCAATTTTATCAAAATATACCGGAATATCAAATAGGAAATCCTGCCCATCTAATGGCGGAAAATCCAAATCATAATGGTCTGTAAATGTAAGTATTTTCAATCCAGATGCAATTGCCCGTTCTATCTGGTGCTCCATTGGTGCATTCGAATCTGCCGAAAATTTTGAATGCACATGACAATCTGCTATAATCATGTAACTCTCCATTCTGCCGCTTTTACGACATAAAAATCAATAACCTGCTATCAGACATTCTATTCTTCATCTTGTGAAACAACACAATTTTTGCCATTACTTTTGCCATAATATAATCGTTTATCGGCTCTTGCTGTTGTTTTTTCAATTGCTTCCCCCTGTTGATAAGAGGCTATGCCAAATGTCATCGTACATGGTACCCGCTTTCCCTCATACCACAAAAAACTTGTGGCAATCTGGTTGCGAATTGCTTCTGCAATGTTCGCGCCCTCCTCTAATGTACCGGAAACTAAAATCAGAAATTCTTCCCCACCCCATCTGGAACTGACACAGTTCATTGTACAATTCTCTTTTATCACCTGTGCTACTTTACGAAGAACGCTATCTCCACAATCATGACCATATGTATCATTTACCTTTTTAAAATCATCAATGTCACCAAGAATTATTGTAAATTCCCTATGTTCCTGTTGGCATTCTTTAATATGCGCTAACATGCTACGGCGATTCCTCAGTCCGGTAAGCGGGTCAAAGTTAGCTAGTTTCTCTAATTCCGTGTTTTGTTGCTGCAATGCATATTGCTTCCCATTAATCTCCATCACAAAGCAAGTGACAAAAGACAACATAGATACACACACCACAAATGTATTAAGAATATAGAAGAAATCCATTTGCCGTCCGTCCAATTGGTAATGACCTGTAAATGTATCCGACCATACATACATCAATACAAATTCTAAGAATGACAAACTTCCAAAAATAAGTGGTTTTACAAAACGATTCCATGTTCCCTCAAGCATATAACACATATAAAATGCCAACGGCACAATCAACATATTATATAAGGGAAATCCACAGGCTCTTCCTACAAGATATGTCATGACACATGTATTTGCCATAATCTCCAAGTAAGACATATAAAAGGACACCATATATTTGCCTTGGATAATCTGTTGTTTCGTCACAGAATACCAACAGATACTAAATAATTGATATAAAAAAGCCGGCAAAATCTGCATATATGCAAATATAATTAGTAGTACGATATGTACCACCCTGGTCATCTCAATTACCATTCCGAATTTAAACGATTCTTCCAATGACCGCTTACCATTCAAAATATCTGATATAACTGATTTCATTTCTTTCCATTCTAACATTCTTATTCTGTCTTCCCCCATACATATTAATAAATTCCTTTATCAATAGTCCTAATTTCTTCCCCAAAATTACAAGCAACAGTATTGTTTTCACATCTTCCATGCACTATTTTATACATTTATCATACACTTTTCATACTTCTATTTCAAGAATTCCTGTATCTTTTTCCGAAAAACTATAAAATACAAACAAAAAAGTGCCATTTTACTGGCACTTTTCACTAACTCTACATGCATATATTTTCACTTTTTATGCATACAATATTTTACTTCTTAGAAACTATGAATTAAATTCACCATTTCAATGGCACTTACTGCGCAATCATATCCCTTGTTTCCGCTCTTTGTACCTGCTCTCTCGATGGCCTGCTCAATAGTATCTGTGGTAACTACACCAAAAAGTACCGGAACTTCTGTCTCTAAAGATACGCTTGCAATTCCCTTAGATACTTCTGCACAAACATAATCATAATGTGAAGTTGCACCACGAATAACAGCACCTAAACAGATCACTGCATCATATTTTCCACTCTTTGCCATTTTCTTTGCAATCAGGGGAATTTCAAATGCACCCGGTACCCATGCCACTGTTACATCCTCTTCATTGACACCGTGGCGAACCAGTCCGTCCACACAGCCACCTAATAACTTAGATCCGATAAATTCGTTAAAACGTCCTACAATAATACCAACCTTCATTCCCTGGGCTGTTAATTTTCCTTCTAATGTGTTCATTATATTTTCCTCCATTTTCTTGATTCTCTATTCATGATACCTGCCTTTGGCAAGTTATGACATACTTATTTCGTAACTATTCAGTATGTGCACAGTTACCTTATTTCTTTTTGTTAAATGTATGCTTGTAATCATAACTGAATAAATGTCCCATTTTTTCCTGCTTTGTCTGCAGATAAAAGGCATCCTTTTCTCCAAGCTCCATCTGAATCGGAATTCTTTCTACGATTGACAATCCATATCCTTCTAATCCTGATATTTTTAAAGGATTATTGGTCATTAACTGGATTTCATGGATTCCTAAATTCACTAAAATCTGTGTACCAATGGTATAATCTCTTGCATCTGCCGGGAAACCTAACATTTCATTAGCTTCCACCGTATCGTATCCGGCATCCTGCAATGCATAGGCACGAATCTTATTAATCAGACCAATTCCTCTGCCTTCCTGTCGCAGATACAAAAGCACACCTCTGCCTTCCTTTGCAATCATTTTCATTGCAGCATCAAACTGTTCTCCACAATCACAGCGTTGAGAGCCAAATACATCCCCAGTCAGACATTCAGAATGCACTCTGCACAAGACCGGTTTCCCATCTGCAATATCGCCTTTTACTAAAGCTATGTGATGTTCACCATTTAATTTATTGATATAACCATAAATCGTAAAATCACCATATTTTGTTGGCATAATTGCTTTTTCCACACATTCCACAAAGCATTCATGCTCTTTGCGGTACTGTACCAAATCAGCAATCGTTCCCACCTTTAAGCCATGCTCTTTTGCAAATGCTAACAAGTCTTCTTTTCTCGCCATCATTCCATCATCGCGCATAATTTCACAACACAAGCCTACTGGCTTTAAACCTGCTAATTTCATCAAATCTACCGTTGCTTCTGTATGTCCGTTACGCTCTACCGTCCCGCCATCTACAGCCTGTAACGGGAACATATGTCCCGGTCTTCTGAAATCTTCCGGTCTTGCACCTTCTTCTACAAGCTTTCTAGCGGTAAAAGCTCTTTCATACGCAGAAATACCTGTTGTAGTATCTACATGATCCACGGATACGGTAAATGCAGTACAATGGTTATCTGTATTGTCAAAACACATCTGGTTTAATCTTAATTTTTCTGTGTACTCTCTTGACATTGGTGTGCAGATTAACCCTCTGGCGTACTTTGCCATAAAATTCACATTTTCTAATGTAGCGTGTTCTGCTGCACAGATTACATCACCTTCGTTTTCACGATTTTCATCGTCTAACAAAACGATATTATGACCTGCACGTAATTCCTCTAATAATTCTTCTATTGTGTTAAATTCGCTCATGCTTACCTCTCTTTCTGTTGTTCCAATAGGGAATTGGTATTTCACAAATATTTATATAAATCCATGTTGGGATAAAAATTCCATACTAAGTGTATCTTTTTTTGTTTTCGGTTCTGCCGGTTTTAACAGCTTTTCCACGTATTTACCAATGATATCGTTTTCTAAATTGACGGTATCTCCTGTCTTTTTGGACAACAAAATTGTCTCGCTTGCGGTATGTGGAATAATTGATACTTTAAACACGGAATCATCCACATAAGCAACAGTCAGGCTCACACCATCTATGGTGATAGAACCTTTTTCAATGATATAATGCAATATCTTTTCGGAAGCTTCCACCGTAATCCATACGGCATTATCTTCCTTTTCAAAAGACTTTATGATTCCGGTTCCATCAATATGACCACTTACAATATGACCACCCAGGCGGGTATTTAAGCTCAACGCCCGTTCTAAGTTCAGTTTGTTTCCCGGCTTCAAATCGCCTAAATTGGTTCGACGGATTGTCTCTGCCATCACATCGGCATCAAAGCAATCACCATGAAGACCGGTAACGGTTAAACAGACACCGTTGGTTGCGATACTGTCTCCTATCTGTGTTCCCTCTAAAACCTTACTTGCCTGTATGGTCAAGGTGGAGGATTTTGCACCGTCTTTTCTTGCCTTTAATGTTCCCATTTCTTCTATAATTCCAGTAAACACATGCTACCTCCTTATTTTCTTAGATATCCTTCGATTACCACATCGGTTCCGCAGGTTCTTACGGTCATCGTATTTAACGCAAGTACTTCTTTCATGCTGTTAAATCCCATTCCCTCCACAGGTGTCTTGGCACTGGCTCCACCGATAATCTTTGGTGCTGTGTAGCAACACACTTTATCTACGATACCTGCCTGTATTGCAGAAAACATCAGGCTTCCACCACCTTCTAACAGAATGCTGTCTATGCCCATCTGTCCTAATTTTTTCATTGCCTGAGGCAAATCCGTTCTGCCCTCAGCTCCATCACAAATCAGAAGCTCTATCTGTTTTTCCTGCAATGCCTGCATTTTATCCTTTGGTGCCTGACTGGTAGTAATAATAATCGTTCGCACCGTTCCGTCTAACACAGTGGCATCCATTGGAATTCGCAAGTTACTGTCAGCAATGATACGCACCGGATTCTTTCCATGTTCTAAACGACAGGTCAGTCTTGGATTATCGGTAATGACCGTATCTACGCCAACTAAAATTCCCATCATCTGATGTCTTAACTGCTGCACTTCATTTCTGGACTCTTCACAGGATATCCATTGGGAATCTCCTGTATGACAAGCTATTTTTCCATCTAGCGACATTGCCCATTTTGCTAAGACAAATGGTTCTTTGTCACGAATGTATTTCATAAAGATTTCATTTAACGCAATGCTTTCTTCTGCTAACACGCCGGTTACTACTTCAATGCCTGCGGCTTTTAGTTTCTCTATGCCTCTACCACTGACAAGTGGATTTGGGTCCAGTGCTCCGATTATTGCTCGCTTTATTTTTTTTGATACGATCAAATCCGCACATGGCGGTGTTTTTCCGTAGTGGGAGCATGGCTCTAATGTTACATAAATATCTGCACCCTCCGTATCTTCCGTGGCATTGCGGAATGCATTTACTTCTGCATGACCTTCTCCACAGCGTTCGTGATAGCCTTCTCCTATGATTTTTCCGTTTTTTACGATTACGGCACCGACCATTGGATTGGGGTTGGTGTAACCACGGCCTTTGGCTGCAAGTTCTAAGGCACGCTTCATATATATGATGTCCTGTTCCATGCGAATCTCCTTTCCCAATTATTTATTGTTAGGCATTTGCGAAAGTGATAACCATCCGTAAATTGTCAGAATTGTTT
>JBGVMW010000043.1:0-2413 GCA_045125095.1 Lachnospiraceae bacterium | reverse complement strand
GAAGATTATACGTTGAAAATTGAAGTTAATGGTGTAGAAGAAGACGGTATAGACATCGAGTTCGAAATCATTCAAAATGATCTAACGGTATATAAAACAGGTAAGTCTAAAGTGACTAGAAGTGTTGCTAAATACTCTTGTAGTGTTTCCCCAGGATATAACTATAAAGTACGATGTAGAGCATTGAAAAATAATTTACGTAGTGGATGGACTGATTATTCGAGCAATGTAAATACTAAACCAAATAAACCGGAAAAAATAATTGAAATGCGAGCTGTATCGGAAACAGCTATTACACTAACATGGAATGAAGCGACAACAGCGGAAACCTACGACATTGAGTATGCTATACGTCTAGACTACTTAGGGGCCTCTAATGCTTCAACTACCATAAATAATATTGAAACCCCTCGATACACAATTACGGGTTTATCAAGTGGAGAAAAATACTTTGTTCGTGTTCGAGCTGTAAATGGTCAAGGAAAATCAGATTGGACAGAAGCAGAATCAATTATATTAGGTGTTGTTCCATCAGCACCAACAACGTGGTCATCTAGTTCAACAGTAACTGTTGGAGAAGAAATGAAGTTATATTGGATGCATAACTCGAAAGACGGTTCAAAAGAATCAAAAGCGGAACTTAAATATGTTGTTAATAATGAATCCGAACAAACAATTGAGATAGTGAAATCTAGCACAACCGATGATGATGTTAGTTATTACAATTTATCAACGAGTTCATATACAGAAGGAGCTGTAATTAGATGGTCTGTAAGAACAGCTGGTATCACTGGTGAATATGGTCCATGGTCGGCAACTAGATCGATTTATATTTATGCCCCTCCTTCTTTATCATTAGTAATATCTGATGGTGAAAGCGGAACTAGTTCTATCTATGATGTGACAAAATACCCGTTCTATATTATAATGAATGCTGGACCTTATTCTCAAAAACCCATCGGATATTATGTATCAATAATAGCTAAAAATTCATACGAAACATTGGATGAACATGGAAATGTCAAAATGGTTATAGGTGGTCAAGAAATATATTATAAATATTTGGATATTAACGATAAAAATGTGTCTTTAAAAATGACACCAGGAGATGTTAATCTTGAAAATAATCAAGAATACGATCTAGTCTGTTCAGTAACAATGGATAGTGGGTTAACACAAGAAAGCACATTAACTTTTACTGTAGCATTAGAAGATACAGCCTATTATCCAACAGCGGAGATAATATTTGATGAAAACACATTATGCGCCCATATTCGTCCCTATTGTACAGAACGACATTATCTATTCTATGAAGTTATACGCGATAGTGTACAAAATACTTATACACGAACAAATACAGTTATTTCGCCGTTAGAAGGAAATTCGGTAGATAATGCAATAACAGATAAAGATGATCTGGTATTTCTTGGAAGTAATTCATCAAGTGAATTGGTATATTTTGCGGTTGTTGAATCGGATACTGAATATCTGGTCGAAAATGTAGTATTGTCGGTTTATCGAAAAGAATACGATGGTCGTTTTGTGGAAATCGCAAAAGACATTGCGAATACAGATAGCATATATGTGACCGATCCACATCCATCATTAGATTTAGCAAGATACCGAATTGTAGCAACAGATATCGATAATGGATCGATAAGTTATACGGATATTCCAGGTTATCCTGTCGGAATTAAATCAATAATTATTCAATGGGATGAAGCATGGAGTAGTCTTCAAGTTCTTGGCGATGATCCATTAGAAGAAGTTACATGGGCTGGTTCGATGTTAAAACTACCATATAATATCGATGTGGCTGATAGTAACTCGATGGATGTCTCATTAATTGAATATATCGGACGATCACATCCAGTTAGCTATTATGGAACACAACTAGGTGTAACCTCAACATGGAACACTGATATTCCTAAATCGGATAAATCTACACTTTATGGTTTAAGAACACTCGCTATATATACAGGTGATGTTTATGTACGAGAACCATCAGGAAGTGGATACTGGGCTAATATTTCTGTATCTTTTAACCAAAAACATAAAGAATTGGTAATACCAATAACCCTTGAAATTAAACGAGTAGAAGGAGGTATGTAATATGCCAGATTGGACCAAAACGATGCAACAAACATTCGAATATTATATCGTTGATCCGGGATCATGGCGAGACATTCGAAAAATTAATACTGTAATAAGTAGCTCGATAACTCGAGATTCATCATTAGAAACACTTGGGTCAGCAAATATTACTATTTCGGAATCAATCGGCGAATGCTATATTCGAATCTATCTTATCACAATTCAAAATGGAATAAGAGAAAAACATTCGTTAGGCACATTTCTGGTACAATCACCATCCTTTAGTTTCGATGGAAAGATTAAAAACGTAACTTTGGAT
>JBGVMW010000042.1:0-5699 GCA_045125095.1 Lachnospiraceae bacterium | reverse complement strand
TTTAAGATTCGACACCTTAATTTTACCACAACTGGATGCTCTTTTTCTATTCACTTAACAAATGAAATGCAATAAACAGTTTAAACACAGTAACTTTGTGACTTTGAGCCGATTTCACCGTACAACGGTGAATAATTCAGGTTAAATTGTGTCTATAGGCATAAAATGTTGATAAAAATTTTTTTGATGATACATTGGACTATTTCATATCAGATTCATCAGGAGTGTCTGTAGTGTCAGGAGTATAGCGTATCACTTCAGTAATATCGGTGATTCCCAAGGTTTCCATAAGCTGATTGAGGCTGGACATAGTAATGCTGCGGTTATGCTTAAGGTTATCAATTGTTCCGCGGCTGATATGGTAAGTGTTTATGAGTTTATAAATTGAAATATTTCGCTTTTTTAATGTTTCAAACAAAGGTTCGTACGAAATCATAGCAGCTGCCTCCTTTCATCTTATTCTTGTCTATTAATTCTATTGCCATCCCAAAGAATTGAAAATTCCCAAAGAAATGTGAATTGCCAAAGAATTGGGAATGTAACAATTCCCATAGACTTGGGAATAAAGATGTGATACAATATAGTAGGAAAGTACTGTGAAAAAATAGAAAATATAAGGCAGATAAAAATTTATAAAACTTTTTTAAGATATACATGAACTTCTATACAGCAGATGTAAATCTGACTAAGAAAAAAGGATGGACATTATTATGGCAGTAACAAAAGAATTAAAAGATGCAGTTGAAAGGATGCAGGCAAAAGATGAAACTGCTTTTGCAACATTTTATGAGCAGACATATTCCTACGTATATGCAAAGGCAAAGTATGTCATGCATGATGAAGAGGATGCATTAGATTTAACACAGGAGACATACATTCAGGCTTATAAAGGGATTGGGTCTATTGAAGATGTAAATAATGTCTATGCTTGGTTAGGAGGCATTGTGTATAGACAGGGAATGCGAATCTTCAATAAGAAGAAAGAATTACTTACAGGAGAAGAACAAGATTACTTATTTGATGAAATGGAATCTGGTGAGGCTACTCCAGAACAGGCGGTAGAACAACAGGCGACAGCTGATATAGTGAAAGGAATGATTGAAGAACTTCCAGAGTTACAGAGAATGGCTGTTATGGCTTTCTACTATGACAATATGAAGATTGATGATATTGCAAGAGTGTGCGAATGTTCCTCAAATACTATTAAGAGCCGACTTAATTATGCAAAGAAATTCTTAAAAGAAAAAGTGGAAGCACATGAAAAGCAGAACAGATACAAGCTGTGTTCTGTTTCTCCGGCAATTCTGCTTCTTGCTTTCAAAGGACTTTTTGCAGAGCCAGTATACAAAATGCCAGTACAGGCAGTCGAAAATGTTTATGCTGCATCGTGTAACAGTCTTGGAATTAAGATGGCATCTGCAGCTATGGCAGGTGGAAGTGCTTCTGCATCTGCAGGAACAGTGGCTGGTACGACAGCTGCTACAGCAGCAAAAGCAGGACTGGGAATAAAACTTGGAATTGTAGCTGTGGCACTTTTAACAGCAGGTGGAATTACAGCGGCGGTTGCAATTAATATGAATCATTCACCAAAAGAACCTGTAACAGTAGTCGAAGAAGAAAATAAAGAAGAGGATAATAAGCAGGAATTAGTTTCAGAAGATAATACGGTAGAAGAAACACAAACTGAAACAGAAGTAACTGAGACGGAAGAACTGTCTATTTACAATGAATCTGTTCCGATGGAAGGATTGTATAAATATGGTCCATATTCTATCAGCATAACAAATGCAACAGTAGAAGATTATAGAACAGCAACCTTTGACATGGAGCTTAAATATACAAATCCTGACAACGGAGAAGAAGAGGTAATTAATTTTACTTCTTTGAATAAGTCAGAAGGAATTGCTTCAATTGACGGAACATCAAATCTAGGAAACAGATGGTTTGGAAATCTCATGTTTATGCGTGACAATTCCATTCGTTTTGCTGGCTCAGAACAGAATTCGTCAGGCGAAGTGTGGGACATTATGTGGGAAGGTTCGGCTGTAATATTAACAAAAGCTGCGTCTGACGGAACAATTCAGGACAGGATGCCAGAGGAAGGAACCTATGTTGCTAATGACGGTGAATATACATTAACAATCAGTAATGTAGATTCTAATTCGTTTAGTATGAATTTTGAAATCACATATGATGGCGGAGACAGAATAGATGGAATTATAACAGATGGTGACTGGGTGTATATGCATAATGGAATTGCAACATTTACAGGGACATCTTATTGGGATTCTGGAATGCAGGGCTATCTTTATGTAAATGATGATGGCAGTATTACACTTAGCTATTCAACCACATATGGAACAGAGGATGGAAGCTTTGAACCAATCGTTTTAAAAAAATAAAAATTTTTCATAAAAAATAAAACTTTTTCGTTCGAACGATGAACTTACTATTATAAAAGTTAAGAAAGCGAGGATTTATATATGTTAAATCAGCAGAAATTTGAAAATGCATCAGGTAGGGAAGAACAGCTGGCGCTGATGATTGAGGAGCTGCAGAAAAAGAAAAAGCTGATAAAAAAGGTATTTATCGTAGAAGCTATTGTATTAGCTGGCAGTTTGATGTCACTTCCTAATATGTTAAAGACGGTAATGGAAACAAGCGATGACCTAAGTTATTCAACTAATATCTGCACTTTTATTGCAAGCTATGGAATTATTGTTATTGTGGCAATCATACTTCCACTTCTTGCAAAGAAAAAGGCGAAACAGTTTGAGGCAGAACTGGATGAGCAGACAACGGATGAAGAAAAAATATTATACAAATAGGAGATGAAGATAATGGATGGAAATGGATTAAGTCAGAACATAAGGGCAGCACTTTCCTATGAAAATGAATATAACAAAGCCTTAAGTGCTTACAGAAGTGCTGTTACAACAGTTTCAATGAGAAAAAATGCCTTAAATATAACATTCGGGGACAGAATTAAAACAATGATTCCAGAAGCAGCTATTACAGCAATATTCTGGATTGGAACAAGCATTAAGCCTGGTGGAACGATTTGGTTTATTCTTTCCTGCATCGGAATGTGTGTGCTGGCATATGCGGCTTATGTATTTTTTGCAAAAAGTAAGAAGCGTTATATGAAATCAGAAGAATATACAAAGAAAAAAGAAGCTGTAGGAAATGCAGAGGTTATTGCCATAAAGAAGAATGATGAAGCCTATGCCATTTTACAGAAAATGCAGAATGAAGTTCCATTTCTTGCACCTCAGTATGTTTATCCGGAGACTTTGAGAACGCTTTTGGAATATCTTGAGACAGGAAGAGCCGGAAGCGTAGAAGAGATGCTTAATTTATATGAACAGGATGTAAAGCATCAGCAGGTGTTAGAGGCACAGCAGAAAATTGAGCAGGAAATCCAGTGTCTTCGTGATGAAGTGGCAAGCATTTATATTCCGACTACATATTATTAAAATTTTTTCATAAAAAATAAAACTTTTTTCAGTTTCAAAAGAACTAGTTATTGTAACGAACAATTACAGTAGAAAAGGAGAATGTTTATGAGTTTATTTAATCGTAGTGGAAATACACCAAGCACAATTCTTATTAAGCAGATTACAAGAAGCAGAAATGAATCATTTGGAGATTCCTTTATGAAGGATGCAGCTTTAGCAGCTGGACCAGCAGCAAAAATCACAAACAATGTTTACAGAAACAAGGCATTAAAAGCCATTGAAAAGAGAAATGCCACACTGGGAAATGAATCGGAGTATTTGAATATGCTCTGTAACATGAATGTAGGGGATAATGTTTCAGTCAGTGGAAATATGTCAGAAGCCAATTTTTTCAATTACATAGCTGATTACTGTCAGATGGAAATGATGGTTGCAAAAAGAAATATGACACTTGGAAATGTTTCTGAAAAAATTGAAGAAAAGCTAAAAAATCCGCCTGCTCCAAATGCCAGTCATATGACAAAGGTTTCATTTATAAGAGGAATTGAAGCAGAGTGTGCTAAAGACATGGCAAAAGTCGGAATGGGAAAAGCAAAAAGTTGGTTTAACGAAAAAACAAAATAAAAACAGGAGTGAAGATTATGAAGAAGAAAATTATCGTATTACTTATGACAATGACAATGGCAGCCAGTGTACTTGCAGGCTGTGGAGCAGACAGTTCTAATGTGGCAGATAATAAGCAGACGGAAACAGCTGCTAAGTCTGATTCGACAACTGAGGCAGGAGATTTAAAAGAAGATGTGGATGCTGCAGAGAACAATGCAGATGCTTCAAAGGAAGAAGATTCACAGGAAGTAAACCCATTTTTAGGGCCTGATGGACTTATATTTGCAAGTGAAGATGATGTAGTTATTAACATCAGTGGTGTTGATGTTCCAATGACATCAAAAAGAGATGAACTGATTGCGTTAATTGAAGAAAATAACTGGGAAATTGTATATAGCATTGGAAGTGATTATGTTATAGATAGTTTCAAAACACCTGACGGAAGTGTTAGCATAGCTATAAGTTCCTTAAAAGAGGATGGCAGTGGTGAAGAATTAGTAACTATGATTTTGTATTCAAATCAAATCGACCTGTCAAAAGTGTCTATTAATGGAGTAACTCTTGACAAAGTAGAAAGTCTTAAAAACGACAATAACACTATAAGCAACTTAAACGGTGCTTTAAAACTTAATGTAGCTGATAATACGACCTTATTAGCAACTTACACTAGAGGTGGCGAATTGGGTACTATCACTCTAATGAGAGAACAGTATTAATTAAGATAAAAGCCAATACAGTAAATTTCATAAAATAAAGGCAAAACAGGTGAAAACCTGCTTACGCAAAGCTATAGAGACTAAGTTGTTTACAATATGTCAGTCAGTTGCATTTTATGATGAAAAGATGAAGCTGACCGTACGGTCAGCTTTTTTTGAAAGGGGAAGATGTTATGGAGAGAAGTAAAAAACTTTTGTGTATTTTCTTGGTGTTGTTAATATTTATTTCAGTTGTTCCAGTAACAAATATTGAAGCCGCAGGTAAAGCTAAAATAAACAAAGGAATAATTAGTATTTATGTAGGGTCGTCTGAAACTTTGGTGGTTACTGGAACCAATGAAAAGGTGAGCTGGAAAAGCTCCAACAAGAAAGTTGCAACAGTGGACAAAAATGGAGTAGTAACTGCAAAAGCAAAGGGAGTATCTCTTATAACTGCCACTGTGTCTGGAAAAACTTTAAAATGCAAGGTTGCTGTCAAAAATCCACCCAAACCTAAAAAAATCGTTATAAATAAAAGGAGTGGGTTAAAAGCAACTAAAGGAAAAGCATACACACTTTCAGTTACAGGAACAAAAGCTGTTTCATGGAGCAGCTCGAATAAAAAAGTCGCTACAGTTTCATCAAAGGGAGTTGTATCTGCAAAAAAATGTGGTGCAACCACCATTAAAGTGAAATGCAGTAATAAAAAAACATACAAATGTAAAGTGTTGGTTAGACCACAAAACATGACGTATGGTGCAAGTGCTTTATATGTCGCAGTTAATGACAAGACATTTAATGTTGCGCCCCTCTCAGCCTGACTTTCAACTGATTTGATTGCCTGTCACGGAATTAACCGATATACTGTCACCAGAGAATAAAAAGAAAGAGATCCCGGAATCTTCTTCTTTGGCGAGTCGATGCATTCCAGGATCTATGG
>JBGVMW010000041.1:0-4651 GCA_045125095.1 Lachnospiraceae bacterium | reverse complement strand
AAACCTGTTACTGTTTGTCAAGCCATTTTAAAAAATTTTTATGTAATAAAAAGAGCATAACAATAAAGCCGAAAAACACAAATTTTTTCAGCTTAAAGGTATTAAAACAAATTATGCAATTAACAGTAAAGTTCCATTACTCTTGCATAATAAATTCGCAAAAATTTATTGAATCCTGCAATCTTGGCAACACGCTTAGGTTTTCCTTCATTTTCTTTTTTGATAATGAAATCATAAACTGCAGAATCTTCAGATGGTTTCACTACTTTAAGACTGTGCATAATTTCGTAACCGATTTTTCGAAGAGTAGGAGAACCACGCTTTGAAATATTACGTTTCGTGCCGACAAATTTGCCTGATTCATAAGGTGGAGCATCAATACCTGCAAAAGCTACAAGAGCACTACCATTGTGAAAACGTCTGACATCACCTATTTCAGCGATCAAACGAACAGAAAGAACATCGCCGACACCTTTCATGTCCCTTACTACGGAATATTCCGGTAAATCACTTGCAATTTCCTGCATTTGTGATACAATTAGCGATAAGGTAAGTTCGGCATCTCTGACCGACTTCACCGCCTGCAGTACCAGCATTTTGGTTGATGGGGTACTGGATTTAAGGGTTGGGATATTGTTCTTCGAAAGCTGATATATTGCTATCGCTTGACTTTCGTTGTAACGATATCCTTTCTTTTTAGTCCATTTTGCATAGTCTGAAAGAAACTGTTTTTCGCTCATCTTTTTGATGTTATCGTAATGCCAATACTTTTCTACAAAGTCGCACAGTTTATCTTTCGTGCTGTATGCAGGAACGGTTCCTTGTAGTATAGTCTTAATTCCAGGCATAACACCGTCAAGCAGGTTTGCAAGTTGTATTTTACAGCTTACCTTTAATCTCACATACTGTTCATATTGTCTTCCTAGTAGTTTAAGTTCTTTATAGACCTCATCAGGTGGGCAATATGCAACCATAGAAAACCAATGATCTATACCATAGTTTGCAATTCGGACAGAGTCAATTTTGTCCGTTTTAGCCTTTCTTAAAGTTGCTGCACAGTATTTTTTCATTATGTAAGGATTTACAACAACAGTAAAAATACCTGCTGAAAGCAACTTAGTAACAACAACCTGATGATAGCCGCCGGTAGCTTCAAGCACGACTTTGACATCTTCATCAAATGATTTGATACGCTCAATCAGATAGTTTAGTACTTGTTCGGTGTGGTCAATGTTATACGGAGCTTCTACGACTTCACCATAAGGTCGAAGCATACAAACCGTACTTTTGTCTTTTGAAATGTCAATGCCTACACTAATCATAGAGTATCCTCCTTGAAAAGTAATTTGAAAGGTAGAACCACTTACTCTTACTGACACTCATTTTGGTTCGTTACACGAAGGCAAAGCTTCAACCTGTTTACTCGAATGCATACAATAAGAGGCGGTCGACAGTTTATCGAGCGGATGTGTTAATCCAATAAGAATTACGCCGGACCTTTCCTCTTTATTGTATAAAAATAAGAGTAGTTTTACAATGTTTTTTGCATTGGGTTACTACTCTTATATTGTACCAAATAAGAATTTGACGAGGTGTCAAAATGAGTATAATACAAAAATTTTATGACAGTATGGCTTCTCATTACGATAAGCTGTTCCTTGATTGGAAAGCAACAACAAAAGAACAAGCCGTATTATTGCAAGGTATATTTCAAAAATTCAATTTTGGGCAAACCGCAAGTATCCTTGATTGTGCTTGTGGAATAGGTACACAAGCAATAGGTCTTGCATCACTCGGATATAAAGTTATCGCATCTGATATAAGCGACGGCGAAATAGCAGAAGCGAAAACAAGAGCAGCAAATGCTAATGTTGATATTCGTTTTGAGAATGCCGATTTTTGTGCGTTGTCCGAAGTCTTTACGGAAAAGTTTAATATTGTTATCGCTATGGATAATGCGTTGCCGCATATGCTTACAAGCGAAGATTTGAGCAGAGCTGTAAAAAGTATTGTAAATCAAATCAAAGAAAACGGAATTTTTGTGGGCAGTATTCGAGATTATGATGCTTTGCTTCAAGATAAACCACCGTACTCTCCGCCATATATCCACGAAACCGACAAAGGAAAACGAGTATCATTTCAGACTTGGATTTGGAATGATGACCACTATAAACTTACACAGTATATTATTGATGACGAGGAAACATTAGAAATCAATAAATATGAATGTGAATACAGAGCAACTCGTCGAGAAGAACTGACCGCTTTGTTTGTTGCCAACGGTTGCAAAGAAGTAATTTGGCTGTTTCCCGAAGAAACAGAATTTTATCAACCAATCATTGTTGCGAGGAAATAAACAAATTCCAATTTGTCGATATAAAAGCTTGACCTCTGACCGTAAAGTCAGGGGTGATTTCTTGCCTAGGTTGAAAGTTTCTGTGTTAAGTGCTATAATCCTTGTGAAACAAAGCATTTGAACGGAAGTGTAAAAAAACAAATGTCAACTGTAAAAAACTCTGCAAAAACTGACTTTTCAGTCGGGCCCGTATGGAAGTGTATTGTCGCTCAGGCGATTCCTCTTACTGTGGCTCAGCTTGTTCAGTTGTTATATAATGTAGTGGACCGCATATATCTCGGTCATATGGGCAACGGTGACAGTATGGCGCTGACAGGCGTGGGACTTACCTTTCCCGTTGTTTCCCTGATTATGGCTTTCACTGCTCTTTTCGGTAACGGTGGTGTACCTCTTTTTGCAATAAAGCGTGGTGAAGGTGACGAGAAAACCGCAGGCAAGATTCTCGGCAACTCCTTTGCTTTGCTGCTGTGTAGCTCGTTGATTTTAACTGTGGCGGGCTACGCTTTCACAAAGCCTGTTCTTTTTGCCTTCGGTGCCGGTGAGCAGTCTTACATCTTCGCCAAGGAGTACCTTGATGTTTACCTTCTCGGAACAATCTTTTCTATGATTGCTACGGGTATGAACGGCTACATCAATGCTCAAGGCTTTCCTAAAATCGGTATGCTGGCGGTTACTATCGGAGCTGTCTGCAATATAGCTCTTGATCCTCTTTTCATCTTTGGGCTCAAGATGGGTGTTTCGGGTGCCGCATTGGCTACGGTAATAAGTCAGGCTGTTTCTGCTCTTTGGGTGCTTCGCTTCCTTACAGGAAAAAAAGCAATTATTCCCTTGTGCCGGGAGAACATCAGAATAGGTAAAAGTATTACTAATGATATCTGTAAGCTCGGCATATCAAATTTCATTATGCAGGGTACAACCTGTCTTGTTCAGGTGGCGTGTAATACGACCTTGCAGACCTTTGGCGGAGATTTGTACATCGGCATTATGACTGTAACAAACTCTGTCCGTGAGATTTTTATGCTTCCCGTTATGGGCATAGTAACGGGGGCGCAGCCTGTTATCAGCTTTAATTACGGTGCAAAAAAATATGAAAGAGTCCGTTCGGGTATCCGTTTCAATACCTTAATCGGTACAGTTTATACATTAGTGGCATGGCTGCTTGTGATTTTATTCCCGAACTTCTGGTTCGGCATTTTCTCCGATGATGTGCATATGGCAGAGCTTGGCATTGAAGCGATGAAGGTTTATTTCTTCGGCTTCGTGTTTATGTCCTTACAGTTTGCGGGTCAGTCAACGTTTCAGGCATTGGGCGATGCAAAGCACGCTGTTTTCTTCTCCCTTCTTCGCAAGGCGATAATTGTGGTACCGCTTACACTTTTACTGCCACGAATGGGATTAGGTGTTATGGGCGTATTTATGGCTGAACCGATTTCCAATGTTCTTGGCGGTGCCGCTTGCTATCTTACAATGCGTATGACGGTTTACAGTGAGATAAAAAAGGAAATTGCTAAGGTTGAAACGGGCAAGTAATACTTTGTGAGGTGTAACAATGTCAGAACGGTATTTTGAAAACAGAGAGTTTATTTCTCTGGGGCTCACAGACGAAACAATTAAATACTTCGAGTTTATCGATTGCACATTTATTGATTGCACCATAGAAAAGTGTACTCTTTTAAAGTGCAGATTTTCCGAGTGTGCCTTTGTTAACTGCCACATAACCGACCTTAAAACCGAAGGCACCGAGACTAACTATCTCACCTTCGAAAGCTGTATTATTTCAGGTGTAAACTGGGGTCTGCTCATTTCTTCGGGCGGCTTCAGCGAGCCGATAAACAAGCTTACAAGATGTAATCTGAAGTATAACTTTTTTACAGATATGAACCTCAAAAAGTTCTCTTTCAAGGGTAACGATGTAACCCATACCACCTTTGCAGACTGCAATTTAAGTGAGAGTAAATTTGACGGCTGTAACCTTGCGGACACGGAGTTTTTCAGGTGTGACCTTCAAAAGGCGGATTTTCGCAATGCAACAGGCTACAAGGTTGACGTTATAACCTGTAATATCAGAAAGGCAAGGTTTTCTGCGCCGGAGGTTTACAGCCTGCTGGATTCCTTGGATATAAAAATAGAATGAACTGAGCCCCTGACTGTAATTGAACAGGTCCGTTAAAAACGGACAATGAAAAAAACACCCTCCTATGGTAGAATTAAAGAAACTACCATAGGAGGAATTTTTATGTCCAGAAGTTATAGGCACATACAGCAATATGAAAAAGAAATATTAGAATTAAAATC
>JBGVMW010000040.1:0-9170 GCA_045125095.1 Lachnospiraceae bacterium | reverse complement strand
CTATATGTGTCTTACTTAAATCAAATTATCTATTAATCATTTCCTCACCTTACACAAAATGTGCCTTTCTTTCTTCTAATGGCAATACTATCATACTGTATTTTTTGTGTCAATACATTTCACCTTATGGAAGTGCAAATTAAAATTTTCACTTCCTAATTATACATCCAACCATTACGAAATTCAATCTTTCACAACCTCTTTACAACCACAACCACAGCACTCCAGCAAACGCAGGAGCACCATACCGTAAAACGCTTATGTGTAAATCAACTCCGTTCCTACAACTTCCCTCACACAAGCCTGAATATTATTCATTCTTCCAATCCATTCGTAGGGATTATCTTTCTTTAATTGTTCCGTCACATCTTGTCTGTCGGCATATTCCTTTACCAGTCGAAGAAACATATCCTCTGCTTGCTTATCGACTTCTGCAAGATAACTATGCAGCTTTCCGCTTGTCAGCAGGTTCATATATAACACTTTATAGTGTTCCTTTAAATGCCTTGCATGTCGTTTCCCCCATAAACCAATCGGCTCTATTTCTTCTTCGGCTGGTACTGTGATGTTCGGCAATAAATAATCACCCACCTGTCTATAAGTTCCGCCCATTTCTTCAAAAATTGTCTTTGTCATTTTCCTTTTCCTCCTGTGATTTTTGTCTATCGTGATCGTGTATTATCACGCTTGCGACCTTTAACTGTTCTTGCCTGCTCCAACAAATCATCTATCTGTTTGCGACCAAAAACCTTACGGAGCAGGCTGTAATCTTTATTTTCTGCTTTTAGGATTTTGTTTTCTTCGGTCAATCTTTCATTGACTTTCTCCAAACGCTGATTGGTGCGGTATAACTGTGCATTCGCTGTATTCAGCCTATGATAGTTGTCCCACCCCTCAAAGCAGCGGGCAAGCACCGTTTTGACAAGTTGCTTCAATTTCCTTACAACCGGCTCTGCCATTTTGGTTTTATATGCCTTTGCAGTCATAAATTTCTCTGGTTCTGGCAACTGATATTTCGGTGCAGTATCAAGCTCTATTTCAAGATTTGACAGCTCGTCTTTTGCCTTATCATAGTTCAATACTCGTTCCGACAACACATCAAATTCAATCTGTTTCTGCTCGATTTTCGCACCTAATGCCGCCACTTCTTTTTCTCTTTCCTGCTTTTTATAATCCAAAACAGAAAGATGTTTTTCGTGTGTGCCTAAATGTTCCCACTCAATCCCATAACGTTCCATCACCGCCGCAAGCTGTTCTTTTTCGGACTGTATCCATTGCGACCACTCCGTATCGCCACGACTGCCGCCCTTAAAACCTTGCGTTGCAAGAGCCTGCTTTAGTGACACTCTTGTATCAAGTCCACGCTTGCTGCCTGTGGTAAAAGGTACAAAATCTATGTGCAGATGTGGTGTAGCTTCATCCATATGCAGATGAGCCGAGAACACCCGAAGCTGTGGATTTCGCTCCTGAAAACCCTGATAGTATTCATCTAAAATCTGCTTTGCCAGTTCTCCGTTTTCCGTATCGGCGTTCATATTTCCCTTACCGCCCACCTGTAAAATGATTTCGTGGAACGGTTTTTCCTGCTTGGAACTTCGGATTTTTTCATAATAATCTTTTATCTTTCGGTCTGACCTTATCTGCTTGGCATTGTATCTTTCCAATGCTTCATCAAACAATTCGTGATAAACTGTCTTTATATTTTCATTGCAGTAGTCGATATTGAGATGAGTACGAGTTCCGTCTACATTTTCTGCTCGGAACTTTCGGCTATTGTGATTGACCGAGCCTTTACCGACCATTGCACTTATCGTTCTCTGCATTTTTTCATCTCCCATCTGTAAATTTCAACATTCTCAGGTTTTGTTACTTTTGTCAAAAGTAACGCAAAAGCACTTTTGACGGGTACACCCATCAAAAATGCGACCTGTAAACAGGTTTTGCGTTCTCCGAAGGCTCTCCGAGGGGTGAGCGTGTGCCGGTGGCACACACGCCTGCGAACCGACCGAGCCAGCAGGCGAGACCAAAGAGCCGCCTTTGAAAAGGCACTCTCTGCACACTCCCCTAAACTTTATCCGGTGTCAAAGTGTGACGATGGTGACAATGTTTTTCACAGCGTGCTGCTCTCAAAAACATTGACACCTTTGACACCGTTTGTCACGCCGTCTGCTCGGTTTCTTTCCAAAGTGAAACCTTTCTTCCGTCGTGTGTGCGGCTGTTCTGATAACGGATACCGTAATCACGAAACAGCCTGCTTGCGTTGATACTGAGCCTTAAAGAAAGTACATTCGGCTTTATATCCACCGCAAGCCTTTCGCAAAGTTCCGAAGCAGTTCCTTCCCATCTGTCACTTTCCGAAAAGAGCGTATCCGCTATCTTCTCAAGCAGAGGTTCGGGCGGTTCTTTCCACATCTCCGTTTCCGATTTTGCAAAGTTCCACACCAATCGCTCGCTGTCCCTTACAAGATGGATTTTCATATCCTGCTGGTCTCTGCCAGCAACATCAAGTGTGGCATTGTTGGAAGTACGCTTGTCCTTACTGAGAACAAATGCACCGTCTGCCGCACCCATCAGACCATTCGTGCCTGAAATCATATCGAATATATCTTCCGATTTTTGTTTGCGTGTATGATGAACAATAAGCATTGAAACCTTGTAACTGTCTGCCAACGCTTTCAGCCTTGCCACAACATCATAATCACTTGCGTAGCTGTAATCTGCTCCGCCTGCTTCACGCACACGCTTTAAGGTGTCTATGATAATCAAGCCTGTGTCTGGGTGTTCCCTCATAAACCCTCTTATCTGTTCTTCCAGTCCGCCATTGACCGTTTTACATTCCGTTGCGAAATACAGATTGCCTGTCTCCTTTGCACCGAACATCTGAAACAATCGCTTCTGCAAACGTGGGTAATCATCTTCAAGGGCAAAATAAAGCACCGTTGCCTTACGCACCTTATACTCCCAAAGCGGTGTGCCTGTGCTGATATGATAGGCAAGCTGTGCCATCATAAAGCTCTTTCCCACTTTCGGGGAACCTACGAAAAGGTAAGTTCCCCTTTGGAGCAGACCGTCGATAAGTGGTGTCTGAACCTCAAACACCGTATCATACAGCGTTGTCATTGATACTGTTTTCAGATAGGAAGGGTCTAACTGTCTGAGTATTTCCCTTTGCATTTCTTCAAAAGATTGCTCGTACCCCTTGAAATCCGTATCCTGATTGACTATACTATTGTCAGTACATTTGGAAAGTGACTGTTCCGCATCTGTTGCCGCAGATACATTTGGAATAGTCATTTCTTTTTTATTCTCCATTCGCATCCTCTCCTTTCAAACCGCCGAGAATAATGGAAATCAGTTCTATTACACTCAGCAGTTCATCATCCACACCTTTTCCTGCTTCAATCCTTTTCAGTTCCGCAAGGACTGTGGCAAATTCCGTTTTCAACGCCTTATACACTCTCGGATTGCCCTGTACCACCACATCCTGATTTAAGCAACGGCGGTAACAATACTCCTGTTTTGGCAATCCTGATAGAGCTACAGCTCTGTTAATGAGTTCGTTTTCTTCGGGCGATACTCGAAACCCTACTGTGATATTCCTCCAACGATTTTTGTTATCTCTGTTCTTAGCTGACATTTTCAAAATCTCCTTTCCCTAAATCATCTAATTTTTCTGCCATCTCAATCTGCTTTGACGGAAAGAGGTGTGCGTACTGATAAGTAATATCAATACTTTCGTGACCAACTCGGTCAGCAATCGCCACCGCAGAAAAGCCCATATCAATCAAGAGTGAAATGTGGCTGTGACGGAGATCGTGAATGCGGATACGCTTCACGCCTGCCGCCTTTGCCCCTCTGTCCATCTCGTGATGAAGATAGCTTTTCGTCACCGTAAAGATACGGTCTTTCTTCTTCAATCCGTAAAGCATACCGAGATATTCTTTCATTTCCTCACACAGAAACTTCGGCATTTTAATCGTGCGGTTGCTCTTTTTCGTTTTCGGAGAAGTAATCACATCCTGCCCTTTCAAACGCTGATAGGATTTATTGATTGTGACTGTTTCCTTATCAAAGTTGAAATCTGCCGGAGTCAAAGCTAACAGCTCGCCCTCTCGGATACCGCACCAGTAAAGCATTTCAAACGCATAAAAGGAAACAGGCTTGTCCATCATCTCAAAAGAGAATTTCTTGTATTCTTCCTTTGTCCAGAACAGCATTTCCTTGTGTTCCTCACGTCCCATATTTCCCACCTTTGCCGCAGGATTGGAACGCAGTTCATAGTAGCGGACAGCGTGATTGAAAATGGCGGACAACTGATTGTGCAGCGTTTTCAGATACGTCTGTGAATAAGGCTTTTTCTTCTCATCACGATAGGCAAGCATTTCATTCTGCCAAGTAATAATCTCCTTTGTGGAAATCTCGCTGATTTTCAGTTTCCCGAAATACGGAAGTATCTTTGTGCGTATGATATGCTCTTTGGTAAGCCACGTGTTTTCCTTCAAACGGTTCTTCACATCATTGATATAAAGCTCCGTAAAGGCTTCAAAACTCATATCAAGGTCTGAAGAAGTCTGCAATTTGAACATTCTTTCCCATTCCTGTGCTTCTCGTTTGGTAGCAAAGCCACGCTTGCATTTCTGCTTGCGTTCCCCTTTCCAGTTCACATACCTTGCCATCACATACCAAGTACCGTTATCTTCATTCTTAAATACCGGCATTTACATTTCCCCCTTTCCTGCTCCGTAGAGCCTTTCGTAAAAATACTGGCGATTTACACGCCCTGCAATCGTAATAAAGCCCTTTGCTTTCAATTCCTCATTTAATTGTCTGATGAGTTTATATGCATAAGGTTTTGATACGTTTAGTTCCTGAGCCACATCTTCGGCTCGGATAAATCTGTTTTCCATATCCTTTTTCTTCCTTTCTTAAAATAATTTTTTGCTTGCCGCTTTCTCCGTGTTAAAGTTCCAACAGGCACTCCTGCTTGTCGGCAGGCGCTGTGCTGTCCCAATGCACCGCAGTACATCAGGCGCTCGCTCGTATAGGGGTTCCCGAAAAGTCGGAGACTTTTGGGGAAGAGGAGGAGCAGTGCAGCGAATGAGCTTTTGTGCTTGCACACAAGCGAACGATACGGAACTTGCTCCGACGAGGTCTTGGCGGTTTGGCTTTTCGGACGGTCATTCAGTTGTCGCATTAAGCATATTTGTTTAATTCGTAATTTATTTTACTAAACATATTTGCTATTGTCAAGTGGTTGCAAAGAAAATATTAAACATTTTTGTTTCGGTTTTTCTTGACTTCCACTAAACATTTCTGCTATACTTATTTCACTAAATATAAAAGGAGCGTATCATTATGGCTATCAGCGAAAGAATACATTTTTTCAGACTAATGCGTGGTATGACACAAAAGTATCTCGGTACAGCAATCGGTTTTCCAGAAAAGAGTGCTGATGTGCGTTTGGCACAGTACGAAACTGGTACACGCAAACCGAAAGCAGACCTTACAAATGCATTGGCACAGGTGCTTGATGTTTCTCCACAGGCTCTTGATGTTCCTGACATAGACAGCTATATCGGTCTTATGCACACTCTGTTTACCCTTGAAGATATTTACGGTCTTACTGTCAGTGAAGCAGACGGAGAGGTATGCTTAAAGGTCAACAAGGACAAAGGCAGAGAAGCATATGAACTCCTCAAAATGCTGTATGCTTGGAAAGAACAGGCAGACAAGCTATCTTCCGAAGAAATCAACAGAGAAGAATACGATAACTGGCGTTACCATTATCCAGAGTTCGACACCACACAGCGTTGGGCAAAAGTTCCATCACAGGAATTAAGTGACGCTCTCGTGGAAGCATTCAAAGACCACTTGAAAGATAAATAAGCACCTACAGGACCTGCCACTGGCAGCTCCCTACAGATGCTTTGGCAACGACAAAAAAGCCCTTAACTATGGTTATTAACCACAGCTAAGGGCTTAGTTTATAATATGGAATTTGTTCAGAGCCAAGCTCCGAACTTTAGTCTGCAAGCCACCTGTTAATTGTTCCGTTACCCATAAACCACTGGATAACAAGAATAATGGCACTTGCTATGACTGTTATCAATTTGTTATCAAAAGACTAATCGAAATCGCTGAAACCCGCATAAACACTGGCTTTTTTAAGCAACTCGATTTATTCAAACTCGGTATCATCACCGCGCAACCCAAGCATATTTGTTTAGGTTTTGTGCATTTTATACCGATTTTTTCTCTCAGTTATATATTGTATTTTCTCTTACTGATTTGCTGTTGCCATTGTGTTGCCACGAAAATATTATAAAGCGATAGCCAAAGAAAAGCAACGAAAATCCTTGTTGTTTCCGCCGCTTTCTTCTGCTATAATCATTGCATGGTGCTACCATTTAAGGTAGGCGGTTAGTCCTTCATCAGAGGGACTGTGACCCTCTGTTTACATAGAAATCCCCAGACTATCTGACGGAAATCTTGCTAAAGGAGGGGATGCCAATGTTGACTCTCGAAGGTCTGATTGCTGTTATCAGCTTATGCCTGACAGCTTTTGGACTCGGTTACTCAATAGGATGCAATCACGCAAAAAAATAACCGCCCTCAGCCTCGCAAACTGTAACGGTTATTTTTAATCAAAACATTATGCGGACTAACCGTCTATCGGTAGCACCTTTTCTATAATTATATTAGCATCAAACGACGGCTATGTCAAAGTTTTTCTCTACCAAAATTAGTGTTACAACAGACTAAGCAATACTCCACCTACAATTATCAAAAACACAATATAAATAAAATCACCTAAACCCTTTGGATCTTTTAAGCTCATATCTTTGCTCCACCTTTTCTGAGAATTTCTCTTTTTATTTTTTCCGCTTCACCATTTTTTGTCATTCTGAAAATTATTGTTTTTTCATTTTTCAAGGCAGAAAATATCGTTAATGGTTTTGAAACTTTACCATCTAATATTGTAATATATCCATTTAAAATCCCTCCTGGCACAACTTCTATTTCCTTAATTTGTGCATAAGGAATTTTAATTTCTCCTTTTTCATGAAACGTCGAATCAATCATTGCTTCTCGAACAATAGAAACATAATCTTCTTTAATTACTATTTTTCCATTCAACCCTTTAAAACTTTTCACTTTATTCATCAATCCTATCGAGCAATATCTATTTTTAAACTTCTTTTCACTGCCATTTTATAACAGAACCATTCCACAACAATCAATATTGTCGTAGGTATAAATAATTCCCCCCAATTATCTGACGAATTATAAACAAACGTAAGCAAATAAGTAGGAAAATATTTACCAAACGAGAACATTGTCAAAATATCTGGTGCTGCTATAATCGTTGTGATCACTGTAACAACCCCAAGAAGCGGATTTTTATAAATTACTGATAACAATATCGTTAATCCTGCTATCGAAAACATCGCAAACGCAAGAATAATCGAATTGATTATCGCTGTAGTTATTGGATAATTACTTGTTAGAAACAGCCCCGCAACATTATAATATAAATTATAGACAAGAACTGTTGGGACCGCTACAGCCATTCCATAAGCTACCACTTTTGATCCAATAAGCACTTCTCTTTGATACCCTGCTCCAACAATCAAAATCCATTTTCCATCTTTTATTTCTATGGGAATTATATACCCACACACCAAAGCTATTATTACCGTAAAAAAAATCCCTACATCAGCTGCCCAAACACCCATATTTTCTTTTAAAGACTGTGGAAATAATTTTTCCATCAACTGCTCAATCTGTGTTCCATCCGACATTACATCAGGTGCTTTTTCCGCTAACATTCCAATCAAATCCGGGAATAGGATTGTCGTTAGAAGAACCATTGCACTAATAGCAATAAGTAAACCATTGAATATCATTATTCTTTTATTTCGAACAATTTCAAATATATCTTTCTTCAAGCAACATAATATTGGGCTCATTTGCATACCTCCTGAAACCAATCGTCTAATGATTTTGTCTGATTTCCAATATGAATTATATTGACTGGTATTTGTATCAACACATTTAATAATTTCTTTTGATCTGTCGTTTCAAAAAGATATGTACATTCAGCTAATTTAGTAATTGCCAATTCTGTATCTCTAAAAACTTCGCACTGATAATCACTTTCAAACACAACTTCCCATGAATTATTTCTCCCTTTTTGCAGATTATGTATACTTATTTCTTTTTTTATTTGTCCATCATGCAAAAAAAACACTTTATCACACACTTTTTCCATATCTGCAAGAATATGCGTAGAAAGAAGTATGGTTTTCCCATTATCTTTTAATTTTCGCAATATTTCCGTTAACTCATAGCGCCCCATAGGATCAAGAGCAGAAGTTGGTTCATCTAACAGAATTACTTCTGGATCATTTATAAGTGCAGCTGCAACCCCCAATCTCTGTTTCATTCCCCTGGACATCGTTCCAATTTTAGCTTTTGCAGGAACACCAACACTTGTTAAGAGTTCATCTCTTTTTTGTACAAGATACTTTTCTCCTGTATTCATTAGCAAAAAATCAATATACTCTTTTGCAGACAAATAATCAAAAAAAGAGGGCAAGTCTGGAAGATATCCTATTTGAGCCGGGACAACACACGACTGCTTTTCATCCCAGATAAAGCAGTTTCCTTTGTCTGGTTCGCATAAACCAGAAATGATATTCATAAGTGTCGTTTTTCCAGCACCATTTTTTCCTATCAATCCACATATATCCCCTTTGTTAACATGAACATTTATGTCATTTAATACCTGACAATTTCCAAATGATTTTGATACATGTTCTATCTTTAGCATACTAAATACTTCCTCTACTATTTTACTTTTATGTTCTTTTTCAATATCCGCCAATATAATATGCTTCCAATCAAATAACATCCTATATCTCCTATATCTGTTATTGACGATTCCTTTAATATCGGTGCCCCATATTCCCATACAATACTTACCAATAAACCAAATAATAAAATTAACTTAAGTTTGGATAATTCCTTTCCTTTAGTTAATAACAGAATATTTACATATCCGAAAAACAGCAACGGGCAGATCAAATCATTAAAATAACATATGAAAAACCAACGAATTGCTTGAGGTGCATAGATTTTCAAATAACAATTGTTAATAAGATACAAAG
>JBGVMW010000039.1:0-18944 GCA_045125095.1 Lachnospiraceae bacterium | reverse complement strand
TACATTCCTTAAATAATCTTCAAAAGAATTTTCAAGGTCTGGTTCACTGTTTAGTTTTCAAGTTTCATTTCGCTGTCAACCAGCAACTTTTATATCTTATCACAAGATTTTCGCTTTGTCAACAACTTTTTTCATTTTTTTCATTTCTCTTTTGTTAGTTTGCCGCCGTTCCCGACGGCTATGTTAGAATAACACACCTTTTTGTGTCTGTCAACTGATTTTTTAAAATTTTTTAAACTTTTTTGACAATTGCTACAATTCCATAATTTAATCGTTTCTACTCTAAACCTTACGACAATCTCCCCTTAAAATCCTCATAAGAAAATTCTTTCACAATCTCCACTTCACCGTTTCGTTCCACACAAATCGCTGGCAATGGCATGCCATTAAAGGTATTGTTTTTTACCATGCTGTAAATTGCCATATCCGTAAATACCAGACGATCCCCTGGCTGCAATGGCTTGTCAAAGGAATAATCACCTATCACATCACCAGCTAAACAAGTCGGTCCGCCTAAACGGTAAGTATATGCTTTTTCCTCTGCCTCACCGGAACCAATAATAAATGGGCGGTATGGCATTTCCAATACATCCGGCATATGGCAGGCTGCGGAAGTATCTACAATGGCTATATTCATGCCATTTTCAATAATGTCCAGTACTTCTGTCACCAGAACACCTGCATTTAAGGCAACTGCCTCTCCCGGTTCTAAGTACACTTCCACATCATAAGTATGTTTCATATGCAAAATACATTCCTCTAAGGTGGCAATGTCATAATTTTCTCTTGTAATGTGATGACCGCCTCCTAAATTTACCCATTTCATATTCTTAAGGTACGGTGCAAATTTTTTATCAATTACTTCAATGGTGCGTTTCAACACATCAGAATTCTGCTCACACATGGTATGAAAATGCAAACCATCAATACCAGTCAAATCTGCTTTTTCTAAATCCTGAAGGCGAATTCCTAATCTGGAACCGGTAATACATGGATTGTAAATGTCTGTTTCAATTTCTGAATATTCCGGATTAATACGAAGTCCACAACTAATTTGTCTAGGAGCATTTTTCACCTTATCCTTGTATGTTTCCCACTGATACAAGGAATTAAAAATAATATGATCGCAGATTTTCACCAGTTCGTCCAGTTCTGCTTCCTTGTACGCAGGACAATACACATGCACTTCACGGTTCCCCATTTCCTCATGTCCCAGTTTCGCTTCATACAGTCCACTTGCTGTCGTACCAGCCAGATATTTGCTCATCAGCGGATATTCCGCAAACATGGAAAACGCTTTCTGCGCCAGCAGAATCTTCGCACCTGTGCGTTCCATTACACCAGAAAGTATCGTAAGATTATTTATCAACGCATCCTCTTGCACAATATAGCAAGGCGTTGGAACATTTTTGTAATTCATAATTTTTTCTCCTTATCACTTCTAAAATTTTTAGATAATTGCGAAACACCAACAAGGTAGTGAATTGTCAGAATGGTTTGTGACAGATAACTGTTCGCTACATCGTCTATATGTCCCCCTCTGAAAACGACGGCACTTAGGCTGTGTATTTTACGGCCTTAGTGTCCGCTACGTTTGAAGGGAGCGAGTGCGCATTCGTTTTTTATATACTAGGAAATTTCATACATTACATCATACAACGAACTGTTGCAATTTCTTAGTATATAACAAAAGCGTCAAAACCACCGTTCTGACGCTTTCTATTTTCCTTAGTCAACCAATACCGGATTGAAATCTTCCACCCATGGAAGCCCCCACTTATTCAGCGCGTCCATAAATGGATCCGGATCAAATTCCTCTACATTGTATACACCAGGCTTTTTCCATTTACCCTGTAAGAGCATCATGGCACCAATCATAGCCGGTACACCTGTAGTATACGAAATTGCCTGAGAACCAACTTCCTTATAACATTCCTGATGGTCACACACATTGTATAAATAATATGTTTTTTCCTTACCATCCTTGATTCCCTTGAAAATACAACCAATATTTGTCTTACCAACTGTTCTTGGTCCTAATGATGCAGGATCTGGTAATACTGCTTTTAAGAACTGCAATGGAACAATCTGCTTTCCTTCAAATTCAATTGGCTCAATAGAAGTCATTCCCACATTTTCTAAACATTTTAAATGTGTCAGATAGCTCTGTCCAAAAGTCATAAAGAAACGGATTCTCTTAATTCCCTTGATATTTAAACCTAAAGACTCTAATTCTTCATGGTGAAGTAAGTACATATCCTTTTCGCCAACTTCAGCAAAATTATAGACACGCTTGATTTCCATTGGCTCTGTCTCTATCCACTTACCATTTTCCCAGTAGCTTCCCTTTGCTGAAACCTCACGGATGTTAATCTCCGGATTAAAGTTCGTTGCAAATGGATACCCATGGTCACCACCATTACAATCCAAAATGTCAATCTCATGAATTTCATCGAATTCATGCTTCATGGCATATGCAGAAAATACACCTGTTACACCCGGATCGAAACCACAACCTAATATTGCAGTAATACCAGCCTGTTCAAAACGCTCTCTGTATGCCCACTGCCAGCTATATTCAAACTTAGCAGTGTCTTCCGGCTCATAGTTTGCAGTATCTAAATAATGTGTCTTTGTTGCAAGACAAGCATCCATGATTGTTAAATCCTGATATGGAAGTGCCAGATTCATAACAATATCCGGCTTGTAATCATTGATTAACGCAATCAATTCATCTACATTATCTGCATTAACCTGTGCAGTTGTAATCTTTGTTTTTCCACCGTCTAATTTTGCCTTTAACGCATCACATTTTGACTTTGTTCTGCTTGCGATGCAGATCTCCTCAAATACGTCTGCATTCTGGCAACATTTATGAATTGCAACACTGGCTACACCACCGCAGCCGATAATTAAAGCTCTTCCCATTTTTTATTTCCTTTCTGTCCATTCTTATAAATCTAACAGCTTCTTTACATAAGTTGGCAAATAAAAGGACCCCTTATGTAAATCAGTATTATAATATCTCGTTTCAATACCTAACTTGTTCCACATATCTTCATCCAAATCCGCAACCGGGTCATATTTTTTGGAAGCAAAACCAAAGAGCCAGTGCCCCGATGGATAGGACGGAATATGACACTGGTATACGGTACTAAACGGAAAAGAAGAAGCAATATGTTTATGCGCTCTTTCCACGCTCTTTGCATGTTCTGCATAATATGGACTTTCATGCTGGTTAATTAAGATACCGTCTTCTTTTAACGCCTTAAAACAATTACCATAGAATTCCTTCGTAAATAATCCCTCTGCCGGACCATACGGGTCAGCACAGTCTACAATTATCAAATCGTATTCATCATGGACAGCGCGAACAAAGCGCAGCCCTTCATCAAAACAAATATGAACTCTTGGATCATCTAACTTACAGGCTGTTTCCTGAAAATATTCCTTGCATATCTGCAAATATTCCTCATCTACCTCCACTAAATCGATGTGTTCGATAAAATCATATTTACAAAGTTCGCGAACAGAGCCACCATCGCCGCCTCCAATGACTAACACCTTTTTTACATTTGGATGAACTGCCATAGGGACATGTACAATCATTTCATGGTAAATAAATTCATCACGCTGGGTAATCATCAATTCGCCATCTAAAACCAGAATTTTTCCATATGCTTTCGTCAAAAGCAAATCTATCTGCTGATAATAGCTTTTTCGCTGGACAATCTGTTCTTCTACTTTTACGGAGAAACGCACATCCTTCGTGTGCTGGTCTGTATACCATAATTCCATTTATACATCCTCCACAACATTGATATATTCTACCGCCATATCTTCTGTACCAGTCATAAAGCAGCCTTTTTCCTTGGCATACAAAATATAATCAATGATTTCCTGTGTAATTAACTCTCCCGGAGCAAGAATCGGAATTCCCGGTGGATAGCACATAACAAACTCTCCACATATCCGGTCGCAGCTTTCTTCAATCTTCATCGACACTTTTTTCGCATAAAACGCCTTTTGGGGTGTCAGTTCTACCTTCGGATCAATGTATTCATGATCAAATAAACCAGTGGAATCCTTGGAATATAAACGTTTTATCTCAGACAATGCTGCTATCAGACGCTCAATCTCAATATTCCTGTCTCCACTCGAAATAATCGCCAAAATATTACCAATATCACCAAATTCAATCTGAATTCCATATTCATCACGAAGTAAATCATAGACTTCAATTCCGGCAAGTCCAATGTTTCTGGTATTGATAGACAATTTAGTAAGGTCAAAGGCATATACACTGTCACCATTGACTAATTCCTCACCAAACGCATGGTATCCACCTAATTTATTAATTTCCTCTCTTGCATAGCTTGCATAAGAAAGTGTCTTTTTAAACATTTCTTTTCCGTTTAAACTTAGATTTTTTCTGGAAATATCAAGACTTGCCATCAGTAAATAAGACGCACTGGTTGTCTGGGTCAGGTTAATTACCTGACGAATATAGTCAGGATTCATACCCTTTCCAGCTACCAACAGGGAACTTTGTGTCAAAGAACCACCTGTCTTATGTATACTGATTGCTGCCATATCTGCACCAGCTGCCATTCCTGATATTGGCATATCTTCCCCAAAGTAAAAATGTGTTCCATGAGCTTCATCTACCAATACATACATACCGGCTTCATGTGCCAGACGTACAATTTCTTTCAAATTTGAACAGATTCCATAATAGGTTGGATTGTTGACAAGAATCGCTTTTGCATCCGGATTTTCCTCAATCGCACGCTTTACATCCTTGATTGCCATTCCTAATGGAATACCGTATTCTTTATTCGTTCCCGGATTCACATATACCGGAATTGCACCATTCACTACTAATGTATTAATGGCACTTCTATGCACATTACGCGCCATAATAATCTTCTCACCGGCCTTACAGACAGACATAATCATTGCCTGCACCGCTGCCGTCGTACCATTTACAATAAAAAAAGCAGATTCTGCACCGAACGCTTCTGCGGCTAACTGCTGTGCATCTTTTATAACCGATACCGGGTGACATAAATTATCAAGAGGTTTCATGGAATTCATGTCTGCTTTTACGCATTCATCTCCCAAAAAACGCTTTAATTCTTTATTTCCTCTGCCGCCCTTATGACCGGGCACATCAAAATGAACCAGACGGATATTTTTCTGCTCCATCAACGCATCATAAATAGGTGTACACGCTTGAGATAACTCGCTCACAACAACCTCCAATCTGCAATTTCCGACTGCGACCGGAAACGCTTTTTCAAAATGGGATTTGTGCTACAGTCTGAATCTGTTTTTACACAATTAAGCTGATTATATATCGAAAAATATCTACATGCAAGAAAAATTTTCGTAATATAACGAGATTTTTCGTTTTAGGCATCTTTAACAATTTTTACGTAAAATTTTCTACTTCTTGGGCCATCAAATTCTGCAAAATATACATCCTGCCAAGTTCCCAATATCAATTTTCCATCCCGTAAAATCAATGTCTGGGAAGCACCATATGTCGTACATTTCATATGCGCATGAGAATTGCCTTCTGCATGACGATACTGGCTGTCATCTGTTGGAAATACTTTTTCAAATCCATACAACATGTCCCTTACCACATCCGGGTCTGCATTTTCGTTAATGGTAATGCCTGCTGTTGTGTGCGGACAATACACTACTACAATTCCATCTGTTATGCCTGACTGGCGAATATCATCTTTAATATAATTTGTAATTTTTACCATTGTCTGTGGTTTACTAATCTGTAATGCATGTTTAAATAAATTCATAGTTCCCTTCTCCTCTACTCGTCTTCTGTTGTTCCATTTTTGGAAATGTATTTCATTACATCAATCTGAAATGCAGTCCATTTTTCCTCATGATCCACAAAATATTTTGGACATTCTTTGCCCGTTACATCATAATGGCGAATCACATCTGTAGGTTGCAAGTCAAATTTTCCACATAGCCAGGCACATAGTTCTACCAGCGAATTATATGTCTCCTCTGTAAAACGTCCGGATTCATCCGGATGACAGCATTCAATGGACACTGTGTCAATATTCCTGTGATTTGATGCATAGGCTCGTTCTGCTGTCGGCACACATTGTATGATCTCCCCTTCTAATCCAATTACAAAATGACTACTTACACTGGTTGCATGGGTCTGTGCCAGACTTTCAAAATAATCTCTGTTCTGCTGTGCAGTTGTTCCAGGATTTGCCGTATAATGTACAACAATGTTTTTGATTTCTTCTGTGGCAAGCTGTGGTCTTGAATATTCATTTGGCGTTAAAAGCTGTACATCAAACTGCGGTTGGTCTGTCACTTTTTTGTCTCTTATATCAAGACCTCGTCCAATCCAATCAGCACTACTGTCTGTCACTTCCGCTTCTATCGCATTTGATTCAGAAAAATGACGTATCAGTGTTGTAACTCCTATCGCAAGACTTCCAACAATTAAAATGATTCCACCAAAGAGAATTATCTGTGCAAAAAAACGCTCCTTCTGCGCTCTTTTTTTCCATATTTGAAGCCGTTTTTTTCTCAGTTCCTCTGCCTCTCTCTCTTTTTCATCTCTATATGTTTTTTGTCCACTCATATTTCTTATGTTCCGCCTTCCCCTCAAAGCAGCTTTTTCGACATTTATACTCTTTTAACTTATCAGTATTTCCTGCATTCGTCAAGAGCAGTCTGTATAGTAAGCATCGTATTTATATACGTCAGCCACTAGGCGCACGTATATAAAAAACTGCCTGCCAATGGGCAGACAGTTTTTTATCAATCACTTAGTTCTCTACGCTATAGTTAGGTGCTTCCTTTGTGATATGAATATCATGTGGATGGCTTTCCTTTAAAGATGCAGCAGAAATCTTAACAAATTTACCATTTTCTCTTAATGCTGGTACTGTTCCACAACCACAGTAACCCATACCGGCACGAAGACCACCAATTAACTGGAATACAGTATCTTCAACCGTTCCCTTGTAAGCAACTCGTCCTTCTACGCCTTCTGGAACTAACTTCTTTGCATCTGTCTGGAAGTAACGATCTTTACTTCCGTTTTCCATAGCTGCAATAGAGCCCATTCCGCGGTAAACCTTATACTTTCTTCCCTGGAATAATTCAAAGAATCCCGGACTTTCGTCACATCCGGCAAAGATACTACCCATCATACATACGCTGGCACCTGCTGCGATTGCTTTTGTCATATCTCCAGAATACTTAATACCACCATCAGCGATAATCGGAATTCCATATTCTTTCGCAACTGCATAACAATCCATAACTGCTGTAATCTGAGGAACACCAATACCTGCAACTACACGTGTTGTACAGATAGAACCAGGTCCGATACCAACCTTGATTGCGTCTGCACCAGCTTCGATTAATGCTTTTGTTGCTTCACCAGTTGCTACGTTACCAGCTACAATCTGTAAATCCGGATATTTTTCTTTAATCATCTTTACACAACGGATTACGTTAGCAGAATGTCCATGTGCAGAATCTAACACAATAACGTCTACATGTGCATTTACCAATGCTTCTACACGTTCCATTACATTTGCTGTAATACCAACACCAGCACCGCAAAGTAAACGACCCTGTGCATCTTTTGCTGCTAATGGATATTTAATCTGTTTTTCAATGTCCTTAATTGTAATTAATCCCTTTAAGTTGAAATCATCATCTACAAGAGGAAGCTTTTCTTTTCTAGAAGACGCAAGAATCTTTTTTGCTTCTGTCAGTGTAATGCCTTCCTTTGCAGTTACAAGACCTTCAGATGTCATACATTCTTTAATCTTTCTGGAATAATCTGTCTCAAACTTAAGGTCACGGTTTGTAATAATACCAACAAGCTTTTTATTTTCTGTAATCGGTACACCAGAAATGCGGAACTTCGCCATCAGATTGTTGGCATCTTCTAATGTATGCTCTGGAGATAAGAAAAATGGATCTGTGATGACACCGTTCTCTGAACGCTTCACCTTGTCTACCTCATCTGCCTGTGCTTCTATAGACATATTCTTATGAATAATACCGATACCGCCCTGTCTTGCCATGGCAATTGCCATGCGGTGCTCAGTAACAGTATCCATACCAGCACTCATCATAGGAATGTTTAATACGATTGACTTTGTTAAATGCGTAGTCAAATCCACCTGATTTGGTATTACTTCTGAATACCCAGGAACGAGTAATACGTCATCAAAGGTAATACCTTCACCGATAATCTGTCCCATTATCTTATCCTCACTTTCTTAGTATGTGTAATAGTAAAAAAACTTTTCAAACGAAATTTGAAAAGATATTGTGTACAATTGTAACAAACTTTCATATTCATGTCAACCAAGGCATGAAATTTTTATGAAAGTTTCTCCCGAAAATTGCAAATAGCCCGTTTTATATCGTTCTGTGCCATGATTCCTGCACTGACGGCTACACCGGAAGCACCCAGGCATAAGGGGTAATCACAGTTGTCTGCGGTGATTCCGCCAATGGCTATGTTGGGAATGGTTGTGGCTGATAAAATATCCCTGTACGTTTTTTCGTCGATGCGAAGGGCGTCTTCCTTTGTCTGTGTGTAAAAAAATGCACCTGTGCCCAGATAATTTGCACCCTCCTGCTGTGCTTTGATTGCCTGACTTACCGTTTTGGCGGTGGCTCCAATGATAAAGTTGTCGCCTGCATAGGTTCTGATGTCATGTACAGGAAGATCCGTTTGCCCTACATGGACACCATCTGCTTCTGAGAGCAGGGCAATGTCTAGTCGGTCGTCTATGATCAGCTTTGTGTTGTATTCTCTTGTTAGGGAGCGCAGGTGTTTGGCACGAGCAAGATATTCGGCTGAGGTAATGGATTTCTCCCGAAGCTGAATGTAGTCTACGCCGGCTGACAGGGCAGTTCGAATTTTTTCTTCGCCAAAGGAAAAATCTACTATGAGGTATAGATATTTTTTCATGAATTATAGTCTCCTGATTGTTGTGTTACAGTCCATAAATCATCAGTCTTTTACATAAAATCCTTATTATGTCCAAATTGCCATCCATGATTCAACGGACCGGCACCGTGACCAATTTCTAAATCTTCCTGTATCGCACCTGTAACATACTGTTTTGCCCACCCAACAGCATTGCGGACAGTAAAATCTTTTGCCAATCCAGCTGCAATGGCTGAAGATAAGGTACATCCGGTACCATGTGTATTGTTGGTAATCAGCTTCTGTTCACTGAACCAGAGATATTGACGGCATCCATTTTCTTCATAACAGAGCAAATCTCTTGCACTTTCATTTAAATGACCACCTTTTACCAACACCGCTGCTGTTGTCATTTCTAACAACTTGCGTGCTGCATTTTCCATCTGGTCTCCATTGGTAATACTGCCTGCTTTCATTCCTGATAACACTTCTGCTTCCGGAATGTTTGGCGTAATCACAGTGGCCAATGGAAATAGCTCCTCTATCATAGCAGGAATTGCTGGTTCTTCCAATAACAAGCGACCGCTTGAAGAAACCAGAATCGGATCTAATACTATGTTTCTTGCTTCATATTTTCTCAAAACATCACCGACTACACGAACTATTTTTTCTGAATTCAACATTCCTATCTTTATTGCATCTGGTCGGATATCTTCAAAAATCATTTCTAACTGTTTGTGCACCATCTCTGTAGATACTTCTTCTACCATCGTAATACCTAGTGTATTCTGTGCTGTCAACGCGGTGATGGCACTCATTCCATACACACCATTTACTAAAAAAGTTTTTAAATCTGCCTGAATGCCTGCACCACCACAGGAATCCGAACCGGCTATTGTCAACGCTGTTCTCATTGTACTGCACCTTCCATTATATTTTTACACATTGTAAGCAAGATTTCGCACATTCATTTATCTTTTCATGTTTCTTCCTCTGTATCTTTTGGTATTGTCAATGTTATTCATCAAAAATACTTACAATCTCGCCATCCAATATACGATTCATGTTTTTCACTGCACACATGTTGCCACACATGCTACAGGTATCTTCTTTTTCCGGTTTGGCAGATTCTCTATATGCTCTTGCCTTATCCGGGTCCATGCAAAGCTCAAACTGTTTTTCCCAGTCTAACTGCTTTCTGGCTGTGCTCATGGCATCATCCCAGTCTCTTGCACCCTTTACACCTTTTGCCACATCTGCGGCATGAGCGGCAATCTTTGAAGCAATAATGCCTTCCTTCATATCCTGCAAATCAGGTAATCTTAAGTGCTCTGCCGGTGTCACATAACATAAAAAAGCCGCTCCATATGTAGCTGCAATTGCTCCTCCAATTGCCGATGTAATATGATCATATCCCGGAGCTACATCTGTAACAAGTGGTCCCAATACATAAAATGGGGCACCTTTACAGATTGTCTGCTGTATTTTCATATTTGCCTCAATCTGGTCAAGAGGCATATGTCCCGGTCCTTCTATCATAACCTGGACATCTTTTTCCCATGCACGCTTGGTCAACTCGCCTAATACAATCAGTTCTTCTAACTGTGAAATATCAGAAGCATCTTTTAAACATCCTGGACGACAAGCATCCCCTAGGCTCATGGTAATATCATATTCTCTGCAAATATCTAATATTTGATCATAATGTTCATAGAACGGATTCTCTTTCCCAGTCATTTCCATCCATGCGAAAATGATGGAACCACCACGGGAAACGATATTCATTAAGCGTTTATTTGCTTTGAAACGCTTTGCTGTTTCGCGGTTAATACCGCAATGGATTGTCATAAAATCCACGCCGTCCTCCGCATGCATCCTTACTATGTCTAACCATTCTTCTGTTGTAATATCCTTTAACGGCTTATGGTAATACACGACTGCATCATAGATGGGAACCGTTCCAATTATCGCAGGACATCTTGAGGTTAATTGTGTACGGAATTTTTGGGTATCACCGTAATTACTCAAATCCATGATTGCCTCTGCTCCCATTTTTACAGCGCTTTCTACCTTTTCCCATTCCGCCTCAAAATCCTTGCAATCTCTTGAAACGCCAAGATTGACATTGATTTTTGTCTTTAACATGGAACCAATACCATTCGGTTCGATGCAGGTATGCTTCTTATTGCATGGAATAATTATTTTGCCCTCTGCCATAAACTGCACCAATTCCTTTATGTCCATGTTTTCCTTGCGGGAAACAATCTCCATTTCTTTGGTGACTATTCCCTTTCTTGCAGCATCCATCTGTGTTGTGTAAGTCATTTTTCCTCCCATTCCGCCAATTATAGGCTACCAGTATTCAGAGATTTTTTAGACCCAATCATATTTTTGCATACCAATACAAAAAACTGCTGCAAAATCACAGCAGTGTGGACGCACTTTCACATTGCTTCCTACGCCGGCATTATCCGTATCAGGTCTGCGGGTCGAAACGTTTACGCTTCCTCTCAGCCTGCTCACAGCAAGCTCCCCGAATGTATATATTTTTCACCTAATGAAGTATAGACAATTTCCCCCACATTGTCAACTTTTGTTTTTTTATCAGTACAAAATTTTTTGTATACAAAAAACAGCCGCTCATTTCGAACGACCGTTTCTGTTTAATCAATAAATATTTTACCAGGTGATAAATTCTTCAATGCCTGTAATATTTCTTCTTCCGGTTCAAAGATAACTTCAAATCGTCCATCATCTCCATTGTAGATAATGGTATAGGTTTTCGCGTTCTTCTCCCTGGAACTGCAATTTAACACTTTTGCATGTGCATATTTATGTTCCTTTAAACGAGGAGAATCGCTAGGTGCCAGTATTTCCATTTTTCCAATTACCATACGAATAATGCCTTTTCGCTTTTGCTGAGCGATAATTCTGTCAATATTCAACTCATCACTCATACATGAATATTCAAATTCAACCTGACACTGCATATTTACCCACCAGAAAAGCAACCCTAAAAGAATTGCGATACACAAAAATAATGGGAACAGTAAAAATCCTGCTAATGCAAAGACTACAGTAAGTGCCAATATAAAATATTTTAACATCAGCTTAAAAATTGGCATCTTCTGTTTTACAAACTGCTCAATAAAAATTTTTGCCATTTTTGTTTCCTCCAAATGTACTTTTATTTCGATTGTAAAACTACCGGAACATTGCACGATACCAGTCCAATGCAATTTTCCAATATATAAAAATTGCCGGTCTTTTCACCGGCAACTTTTATGTTACACTCTTAAAGCCATTGCTCATTATATCAAAAATGCACAGCTCCGATTACATCATACCCATTCCCGGATTACCTGCCGGCATAGCTGGTGCATCTTCTTTGATGTTTGCAACAACAGACTCTGTTGTTAATAATGTAGATGCTACACTTGTTGCGTTCTGTAATGCACTTCTTGTAACCTTAGCTGGGTCTAAGATACCTGCTTCTACCATGTTGCAATATACTTCATTGTACGCATCAAAACCTACACCTACTTCTGATTCTCTTACCTTATTGATAATAACAGAACCTTCTAAACCTGCATTTGCTGCAATGTGGAATAATGGAGCTTCCATAGCCTTTAAGATAATGTTTGCACCTGTCTTCTCATCACCTTCTAATGTTTCTGCTAACTTAGCTACTTCCTTAGAAGCGTGAATATAAGCAGAACCACCTCCACAGATAATACCTTCTTCTACTGCAGCTCTTGTTGCAGCTAACGCATCTTCCATACGAAGCTTTGCTTCTTTCATTTCTGTTTCTGTAGCAGCACCTACACGGATAACAGCTACTCCACCAGCTAATTTTGCTAATCTTTCCTGTGCTTTTTCTTTATCAAATTCAGATGTTGTCTCTTCGATGATTGCTTTAATCTGACTTACTCTTGCCTGAATTGCAGCCTTATCACCTTCACCATCTACGATAACTGTGTTTTCCTTCTGAACCTTAACAGATTTTGCACGACCTAACATATCTAATGTTGTATCCTTTAAGTCCATACCTAAATCTGTAGAAATCACCTGACCACCTGTCAAGATCGCGATATCCTCTAACATAGCCTTACGTCTGTCGCCGTAACCTGGAGCTTTTACAGCTACCACATTGAATGTACCACGTAATTTGTTCACGATTAATGTTGTTAACGCTTCTCCTTCTATGTCCTCAGCAATGATTAATAATCTTGCACCAGACTGTACAATCTGCTCTAATACCGGAAGGATATCCTGAATATTAGAAATCTTCTTATCTGTGATTAAGATATATGGATTGTCTAATACAGCTTCCATTTTTTCCATATCTGTTGCCATGTAAGCAGAAATATATCCTCTATCGAACTGCATACCTTCTACTAAGTCTAATTCTGTCTTCATGGTCTTGCTTTCTTCAATTGTAATAACACCGTCATTGGAAACTTTTTCCATTGCGTCCGCAACCATGTTACCTACTTCATCATCACCGGCAGAAATTGCAGCAACTCTTGCGATCTGGTCTTTACCCTGAATCTTGCTTGACATTGCAGCGATTGTTTCTACTGCCTTGTCAGTTGCTTTCTTCATACCTTTACGAAGAACGATTGGGTTTGCACCTGCTGCTAAATTCTTCATTCCTTCATTTACCATTGCCTGTGCTAATACAGTAGCGGTTGTTGTACCATCACCTGCTACATCATTTGTCTTTGTAGCAACTTCTTTTACTAACTGCGCACCCATATTTTCAAATGCATCTTCTAATTCTACTTCTTTTGCAATAGTAACACCATCGTTTGTGATTAATGGAGCACCGAAAGAGCGATCTAATACTACGTTTCTTCCCTTTGGTCCAATGGTAACTCTTACTGTATCTGCTAACTGGTTTACACCTGCTTCTAATGCTTTTCTTGCTTCTGCGCCGAATTTAATTTCCTTTGCCATGTTCATTTTCCTCCTAAACCGAACCCTAACTTATATGAAACTGTCATTTTTATTCTACAATTGCTAAAATATCATTCTGTCTTACAATAATGTACTCTGTATCTTCTAATTTTACTTCTGTTCCAGCATACTTGGAATAAATAACTTTATCACCAACTTTTACATTCATGGTTACTTCTTTACCATCAACCATTCCACCCGGACCTACTGCAAGCACTTCTGCTTCCTGTGGTTTTTCTTTATTCTGTCCAGGTAATACAATACCTGACTTCGTAGTTTCTTCTGCTTCAACCTGCTTTAATACAACTCTGTCTCCTAATGGTGTTAATTTCATATTTATTTCCTCCTTAACCTTTATTATCTGCTTCTCAACTATTAGCACTCTACCTTAACGAGTGCTAACTGCTACCACATATATTAGTGTTTCTCAAATCATTGTGCAACCGTCTATTTTTTGAAATATTGCTGTATATTTTTGTTTTTCTTTCATTTTCTCTTGTTTTCTTCGTTTTTCTTTACTTCTTTAACTTTTGCAGTTTTCATATTTCCTTTAGAAATGTTATTTTCTTGTAATATTTTCAGGCAGAAAATTTAGTAATTGCGACAGTAAAATGATATCGCTGTTTTTATGTATATTCGAGTGGATGAAAAACTAGTACAGAAAATTCGGATTGCTGCGTGGGCAAGGTGTGTTAGTCATCCATCCGGCAGAGAGAGGGGCTGTTGCTTGTTATCAGAGGCAGGGCACTTAGCTGTAAGTGGTACTAAGGGATTTTGCTTGTTGCTAAGGACAATCGGGAAAATATAGAACTCGCAAGCTCAGACAACTATATTTTCCCGATTAACGCAACAAACAAAATCCCTAAGAACCACTAGACATCTAACCAACAGCCTCTGATAGCAAGTTACAGCCCCTCTCTCTACCTATCATAACGAAAACGCTAGTTGTTATGACATTTCGAACGGCGGCGAGCATGACATGTTCCTAAGCAGGAGGTGCAGAGCCTCTTTTAGTAGAGGTGAAATTTTATATGCAAAATTATAGCAGATTCGTTAAGGCAGGATCCGGGTTGCAGTGAAGATTGGGAAATGAGGCTGTTCGGAAAGGTATTAGTGATTCTTAGAGGGTTGGATTGGTGCGTTAAGCGGAAAAATATAGTTGTTTGAGCTTGCGAGTTCTATATTTTTCCGCTTGTCCTTAGCACCAATTCAAGCATCTTAGAACCACTTATACCTTGGAGCCTGCCCCATTTCCAAATCTTCGCTGTAACCCGGATCCGGACGGGCAACCAACATGATTAGCCCACGCACAAATCCGAATTTATTTCCAATTCTTAAGAACAAAGCGTGCAAACACGCTCTCGCGAATCCAGCTGGTTATTATGCTTGCACGCTTTGCCGCGCCGAATTTGGCACGCAGTGCACCTTCCTTTCAAATTCGTGTGCATCACATTTTATATACTAGGAAATTTCATACATTACATCATGTAACGAACTGTTATAATTTCCTAGTATATTAAAAAAGATGGTATGTCTGCTTTCGCATCCACACCACCATTTTTCACAAACAATTCAATTGCATTTACCAACACTCTAACAGTTTTTTGCTTCCACCGTCCGGTACTTCTGTCGTTTCTGATAGTATTTCACCATCTAACACCTGCTGTATCATGGTTTGTGCCTGTTCAACAGTATCATAATTCGGAATCATAACATAGGTTTTCTTCTTTCTGCTGGAATAACATGTCTTCTTCGAACCACTACCATTAGTCTGATAAGAAACAATATTCCATCCCTTTCCACTTTGAATCTGGTGCTGCACCAAACCACCTATCATACTATTCGACATATTTGTCTGGAAGCATCCCGCAATGCTGTCCATTACCCCGGCATAATTCAATAACAAGTCGGAAGACATTGCCTTTTTGATTACTGCCTGAATCACTGCCATCTGGTTTTTCCCTCGCTGTAAATCACCGGTCTTGAATGCATGACGTTCTCTGGCAAATGCCAAGGCTCTCTCTCCATTTAAATGATTTGTCCCCTGAATGTAAGATTCTCCTGTAAGAGCGGTAAATGCATATTCCGAATCTACATCAATTCCGCCCAATGCATTTACAATGTCTATAAATCCTGTAAAATTCAATCGAACATAATAGTCAATCTCAATTCCATACAACATTTCCAATGTATCCATAGAAACATCGATTCCATAAATACCTGCATGCGTTAATTTATCCTCTTTTCCATTTGAAATAGATAATGGAACATAAAAATCTCTTGGCGTAGACAGTAATAATACCTGATGCGTTTTTGTATTTACAGTAGCAATAATATTTGCATCGCTTCTATCCTTTGTAGTAACTGCTCCATAGGTATCAATTCCACTGATAAATACACTAAAGGTCTCCGGTACATAACCACCCTGGATTTCAGGTAGTTCCTCCTTATTTTCGACAACAATTTCTGTCTCTATCTGACGGTCAGAAACAATTCTAAGCATTGTATTAAATGTTTCATAGCCTTCAATATCATCCAGCATAGAAATATATCCTACATTGATAATAATTGCCTGAATAGAACCATCTGTCAACGCGTCCGCTAAATCTGTAACAGCATCGTACTTACTAATATTCAGCTTCACTGACAATTCCTCTTCTAAAGACTGCACTACCTCATTTGTGCTTTTCTGGTCACCTGCTCCCAGAATGCCAATCTTATAGTCTACCACATCTTCTACCGACTGTGCCTTGTCTTCATTTAGCACATATAGATTAATCGTATCAACCTGTACCGTAACATTGGTAACCTTGTCTATCATCCAGTTCGTATGATACAACATATAATTCCCATATCCCATTCCCAATATCAGCATCACAGACACCATAATAGCTATTATTCCCGTCCCTGTATATTTCTGGGAAATAATAACAAATATAATAAGAACCATTAAAACAATCGAACCAATCAACAGATATTCTATCGGTACCATCTGTGTAAGAATCAACTGCACAACCAGAGCAATTGTAACAATAAACTGAATCGCAGCAAGTACATATGCCACTATTTTTCTTATAGAACCCTTTTCCATAGCCATCTCCATTATAATCACAAAGTTACGATGCTGTCATAGCAACTTACCTGATGTCATGGCAGTACGCATCTTTTTTAAAATCCTTATTAATTCTACTTTAAATAACAACATCTGGCAACTCTATTCTTACAGATTTTAGAAATATTTTAAACAAATCTTGTAACACAAAAGGTTGCAAAAGTATGCATACTATTTTGAAAAACCCTTTGCAGACGAACACAAATTCATTTATACTATTTGGTGATGATTTTTTATAAAATGTAACCCTGCTACGTTCACATACAAGTGAATGCATAGCAATTACAGAAAGGAATTCCTATGACCAAAAAAGATATCTTAGAATTAAAAAGACGTTTGACGAAAAACAATTGTACCTTCACCAGAATGTGTGGCTGCTATATTGATGCAGATAAAAATAAAATTGTAGACATCGGAGAAACCTTCTTAAATTTAGAAGATGAGGAGTTGTATAAATATTTAGAGATTGCCAAAAAAACCTTATCCGGTACCGTAGGTAACAACCTGCTGTCCTTGGAATTTCCTCTTGAGGAGGAAGAACCGGGAGGCAAGCAGCAGTTCTTATTAGGATTACGGGAAAGCCGTTTAAAAAATCCGGATTTACTCTCCAGACTGTATGATTTGATTATCGAAAATTATGACTACACCGGCAATTTCTTGATTCTGATTTTTCATGACGCTTATGATGTAATTACAAAGACAAGTGACAATGGAAAATTAGATGAGTCCGAGGAAGTATTTGAATATCTCTTATGCGCTATCTGTCCTGTAACCTTAACAAAACCGGGACTTGGCTATCGCGAGGACGAAAACCGAATCGGTTCTAGAATTCGTGACTGGGTAGTGGGGGCGCCGGATGCCGGATTTATTTTCCCGGCATTTTCTGAGCGTAGCACAGATATTCACTCCACTATCTTCTATACAAAAGATGCTAAGAATCCGCATACAGAGCTGATGGAAGGCGGAATTGGCTGTATTCCAAAGCGCACAGCTACCGAGCAGAAGCAAGCATTTCAGTCTATTGTGGACACTATTTTACCGGAGGAGGACGATTCTAACACCCTCTTAAAAATGGATTTACAGGACAACCTATATGGTATGGCAGAAGAATTTGCACTGACTCATGAAGGTGACGAGGAGGCAACTCTCCTCTTAAGTCAGGATACCTTAAAAAATCTTATGGAAGAAAGCGGTGTCCCGGAAGAAAAAGCTGCAATATTTGAAAGCTCTTACGTAGAAGAATTCGGTGATACCGTTCCTACTGTAGAAAGCTTAGTGGATACCAAAGCGGTAGCCGCTAACGCAGAACGCCGTGAAAAAATAGAACTCATTCAGCAGGTAGAGCAGTTGAGACAACAGCTTGATGAAAACCCGGTAGATGATGTGAAAACCTATGACGTCGTATTGCGTGTGAAACCGGAAAAGGTATCTCAGATTTCTTCCCGTGTGATAGAAGGTAAAAAATGCCTTGTCATTCCAATGGAAGAAAACGAGCATGCAGCCGTAAATGGCGTAAATACAACTGTTTAATGAATTAGAAAAAGAAGTGGCTGCTAATTGGAGTGGAGCGAGTTAGCAGCCACTTCTTTTATTATAGTTTATACGCAATTATTCAGTACCCTCATAGTTACTTTTATACATAATTTATTTTTGTTGACAAATCGGTCTATATGCTATAAACTAAAATAGAAGATATGGTTTATAGACTATAAACCATATCTTGCTTGTAAAGGTACCAACCATCCATGAATGGTAAACTAGGTAATTGCGAAACGCCAACAAGGTAGTGAATTGTCAGAATTGTTTGTGACAGATAGTTGTTTGCTACATAGTCTATATGTGACCCTCTGAAAACGTCGGCACTTGGGCTGTGTATTTTACAGCCTTAGTGTCCGCTACGTTTGAAGGGAGCGAGAGCGC
>JBGVMW010000038.1:0-7144 GCA_045125095.1 Lachnospiraceae bacterium | reverse complement strand
TATTTACTTCCTCGAGGAAACTCTTCATAAATGTCTTTTTCTCCATATCTGTAAATCTGTCGTACAGCTTATCAAAGAACAATAAGAACTGATACACATTATCACCGGATATCTTTTCCTGCTTAATATTATACAGTCTTGTCTCTACTGCTTCAATAGAGGTTTCAATTTCCTCTATCTCATCATAAAACTTGTCCAGTCTGACTTGCATATCTTCATACTTCTTATCGTAATGCTTGTCCGATACGGATAAATTATCCATCTTACTTGCCAATTTGTTCTTAGCTCCGTTTACCTGCTTTAATCGCTCCTGCAAACCTGTATGCTCTCTGTCCAGCTCCTGGGTATCAATGCTTTGTCCGATGTGCTTCTGAATCTCTGTTTTAAACTTGGGATTGTTTACCAGCTTACGAATCACTTCTTCTACAGCTGCGTTGATTTTATCTTCGCTCCACTGCTTACGGTAAGTACATTTATGACCATTCACATAAGTTCTGTGTTTGCAGGCATAATAAAAATAATCCCTGTAATAACCACCATCTGGATGCTTCTTTCGATTCACATTTCCATACATACCGCTATCGCATATCGGACATTTAATAATACCGGATAAAATATGCTCGTGATCCAGACTGTGCGTTTTCACATTTCCCACACCGGTTTCCTGTCTCTTTTTATGTGCCTAATCCCACAACTCTTCTGACACTATGGCCTCATGAATACCATCATTTAACATATAATTGTTCTGCTTTACCACATGATACTCATTCCTTGTTCCCGGAATCTTCTCATTCTTTCTTCTGCCAAATGCCAGTTTGCCGCAATACACAGGGTTATCCAGTACACCTTTAACAAATGATGTGGAAAAGCCTTCTATTGTATTGTTCTGTCGAAGCTTTTTCTTGTATCCGCTGTTGTTAAGGAATGTGGCAATAGCGGCAATGCCCATGGTTGTGTTGGCATACTTATCGTAAATAATTCGTATTACCTCAGCTTCATCCTCTGCAATATGCAACTCACCATTAATAAGCTGATATCCATAAGGAGCAAATCCACCATTCCACTTACCTTCTCGTGCCTTCTGTTTGCGACCTTCCATGGTCTGCACCAATATATTTTCACGCTCTATTTCAGCCACTGCGGATAACACGGAAATCATCAGCTTACCCGCGTCTTTAGAACTGTCGATACCATCTTCCACACAGATAAGATTAACACCAAAATCCTGCATTCGCTGAAGAGATGATAAAACATCCGCTGCATTTCGTCCAAATCGGGATAGCTTGAATACGAGTACGAAATCAATGTTGTCTTTACCTGTTTCAATATCCTGAAGCATCTGTTGAAATTGTGGGCGACCCTCCACGCTTTTACCGGATTTACCTTCGTCAGAGTATTCCCCAGCGATAATCATATCTTGGTAATCGGCGTATTTATGCAATTTGTCTTTTTGCGCATCTAAGCTGTAACCATCTACCTGCATAGAAGTTGATACACGGGTGTAGATGTAGCATTTGAGTTGTTTTTTCATAGGTACCTCCTTATGAATCCGATGTAACTCCAAGTGCAATTTCCAAAAGTTCTGCAGCCACTTGATGATTTTTGATACGCATTAAATTATCCCAGACATCCACCTTACCAAGCAGATTCATGCCACCATGCCATACCAGTTCTTCATCAATAACGGCGAATCGCTCCTCTACTTCCGCTTTTGTTACTACATTAATTCCTACCTGCTGCATCTCTCTAATTAATTCATAACATACATCCGCACTGCCATATACAACTCCCTCCGGATCTGTAGTAATGACTGTTACATTTACACCTTTTTCCTGACGATCTTTAACCAGTGATAACAGTCTGTCAATCTTATTCTGTCGTATGTCCGGACTGGAAATTACAATTGATTTCTCTGCTTCCACAATATCCTGCTCGAATTTTTCCGTGTAATTACCGGAATCATATATCGCATTAATTATCTGCTTAGTCTGTTCATCTCCCGTCCATATAGAAAATCCGGTTTTCTTGTATGTCTTCAACCTTTTACCATACATTTTATTAAAGAATCTCATATGAGCATCAATATAATCATATACATAAACAGCTTCTTTACCTTCATAGTCACGATTTAATCTTCCTACATACTGTTCCAGACGCCCCTCAAAAGATACCGGTGCTGCAAGCATCAACACATCAAGTCTCGGAAAATCAAAGCCTTCTCCTATTTTCTGACCGGTTGCAACCAAAATGAGAGATTCATTTTTAGGAACCTGCTTCAATCTAACTCGTATATCCGCATTTTCTTTATCCGTATTATCTCCATACAGAAGGAATACATGATCAGCTTCTTCTTTCAGAGTGTCATATAAAAGCTTTGCATGTTCCTTAAATCTCGTCAAAATGACCGGAGTCTGCTTCATCGCAATACATGCTATCACATCATTTACAATCATCTCATTACGCACTTTACTGGCACTAATCAGACTGTATGCTTTATTGATATCATCCTTGCTGTCAGCAGTATCCACAACTCTTGTATACCTCGGAACAAAATAATGTCCTATTCCCTGCTCCTGTGCTCTTTCCAAGGCTGTAAATCTGTGCCGGAGTGGTCCAAGCAGCATATAAATAATCTTATCCAAGCTGTCTCCGCGTTTTGGTGTGGCAGAAACTCCATAAACATATTTCGCATTAATTTTTTGCAATAACTCCATGGATGTATTAGATGCCGCATGGTGACATTCGTCCATAATTACCATTCCGTATGAATTAATTAAATCATTGAATTTACCTTTACTGTACATGGAACCCACCATTGCAACATCTATAATACCTGTTAATGTATTTTTACTGCCATGCAGAATCCCAATAACACTATCCCTCTTTTTCTTCCTGCCCGTTTTCGTCTCATATTCCGGTGGCTCTTCTTTGATATCCAAGAATTTATTCAGTTCTTCAACCCACTGGTTAAGCAAATCCTTACTTTGTAACAAAATAAGCGTGTTTACCTTACGTTCCGCAATCAGGTAACTGCACACAACCGTTTTACCAAATGCCGTTGCCGCACTTAATACACCATCTGAATAAGTCAATAACTTCTCTGCCGCCAACTCCTGCTGTGTTCGTAAATCACCTTTAAAAGAAACTCTGATTGGTCGCCCTTTCTCCCTTTGATCAGATATATCAACAGCAATTCCGGACTTTTTGCATTCTTCAATAACTTGTTCCTTCAGTCCTCTTGGAATCTGTATGTATCCATCTACATCCTTTCCCAAATATACAGCGCTAAAATTATAGTAATTAGAATATCCCAATCTCTTATTTTTATAAAATTCCGGATTATCAAAAGCAGCCAGACTACGGATTTGGTTTTGTATTCTCGGCATAAGATTTAGCGTGTCAATATAAACACCATTACTAAGCACCATATGTAGTTTGCCAACAACATCCGCCTTAACAAACTCACACTTCTTTTTCCATGGCTTTGGCCTATTATTCATATCAGTACCAGCTAGCATCCCTCGACTTTCTGCCAGTTCTGCCTGCCATTTTGCCATATATTTTTCAATATCCTCTATACCAAGTTTTTCTGTTTTATTTAGTAAAATATCCCACTGATTTGGATATGCATTCCAGTTTTCATCCACAAAAGCACTGTTACCATCTTTAAGTGCCTGCCCCTGCAGAGGCAAAGCAATCAGATTACCAATACTACTTGCAACATCCTGTGAAGGATACATTCTGTCATAATAATGAAACGACTTCAGATTAATTGATGCCGAGCCTTTGTCTAATAAAAGAAATCCAAAATTTCTGGCTACAGAAGCCGGTATTGCTTTCTTAAAGAAAATCCATACATGAGCACCTTTACCGGAACGAGAACGCTCTATCAATGGCTTAATACCATTTATCTCACACATTTTTCTAAGGGCATCTACTTCCTTATGCCACTCAGTATCTGTATTGGCAAAATCTGTCGCCTCTGCACCTTTTTCATGGTTATCAAAATCAAACACAATAAATCTGCATGTCCCATTTGGCAAAAGCGGATATACACCTATTACATCTGAGCCATCTTCTTTATAGCCCAATAAATGAGCAATTATTTTCTTAACATCCAGTTTTGTCCATTTTGTATTTTCACACTCATCACAAAACATCTTTTCGTCTCGTTGTTTCGGACATAACCTATCATTCCAACGATTATCGCATTGTGGAAAATAACCTCCGTTTTTACCTCGCTTGGCAAAAACATCCTCTCGCCCCCAAAACATAGAAAAGAAATGTGTTGCCATCTCCTCTGTTATAAATGGTGGATTGACAATACGTTCTCCCTGGTCAGGGTCATACTCTTCCACATTATCTATAGTCTCTTCAAATGGATTGACTTCATCATATGGAATATTTTCTTTTTTCAGTTTTTCTTTTAGCAATCTGTTCTCATATTCGAGAAGTCTGACAAGCTTCCTCAAAGACTCTGCATCATATGCTTCTATATTCATGACTATCACCTGCAATTCTTATGTACGTAATACCTTCTGCTACCTATGCAAAAGAAAATCAACACTTTTTCTTAATTCATCACTAAACCCTTCCAAATCAGCAGTTGTTATCACACCACTATTAATCAGTGCCACAATATCGAAAATCATATTTCCTTTACTTAATTCAAGCATAACTCCCGGATGTTTCTTGTCCTTCTTTATTCGCTCTTCCAGCTCCCAGAACTTATCCGAGGCATTTCCGTTTCCATTCAACATATCAATATATTCTTTCACTAAGCATTCCATATAATTTTCCTGCCATTCAGCAATGCATGCTCTGAATAATTTCCAATCGCTTTTTGAAATTTCCATGTAAACCTCCAATCAATGCTACTGCATTAACAAGCTCTTCTATTGTCCCAACAAAATTATACCGCTGTTCCAACTGCAATTCAACAAAAAATAGACAGCCATAACTCTGACTGTCTACCCGCTAATGAGATATTTGGATTAAGGCATTACCCTTGCCTCTCTACGGCCATAAATAGTATATGCGTTATACTATTTTAAAATTCAACTATTTTATCATAAATTTCTTCCCAATTACTTGGAAGAATTCCCAGTAAACATACATCTACCGGAGTTTTATTGATTAACTTTTTGATATCCTTCTTCATATTGTCTGTGTCGTCAATCGGAATCAATTTCTTTAGTGCATATATTCTAGAAAACAAATCATTATCTGCTTGCAACAAGGTTGCATCATCGTTAGAATCCATTAATACAACTGACGATGTCATACCTACTAACATTGAATTGTGTGCACAGTAATTTCTCAGATTTCTTACGGCATCCAACCACGTATCCATGACCTCTGTGTCTCTTTTAGCATAGGTTGTTTTTGCAAATGAGTAAACCAGAATTGCCTTGCGCAAATCACCACGCAAATAATTATACATCATCGTTACTGTCCCTAACTCAAAGTAACTAAACGCAACCCATACCGGCAATTTATTCTTTTGCCGATTACCACCTTTTCTATATTCCTTCAGTTCAGGATATTTTCTCACATCTTTGCGCAACTTTTCCTCTTTATCAAGTATATCTTTATACAGATGATTGTTAAAGAAAACTATGTTTTGTTTTCTTTTCTTGGCATCCTTTTCACCTTGCGAAGGTGTATATGACTGCTTATCCAAATAAAACGTACCATTATTCAATTTTATTGAACAGGCATTAGATAATGCGCTTTTAAAACGAACCTCTGCTCTGTTGCAATAAAAATTCAATATCCTCCTAAGCCCCACATCGAACTTATACAATGCAAACAATGTATCCTGTTTCGATTTTGCACCAGTTACTCCGACTCTTGACAACAAAAACTTTCCATATCTACTCGCTCGAAAATATCCAGCATAATTTAGAAAATCTCTCATCCTCTTACGCTGTCTGAAAGAAACATATTTTTTCATTTGTATTACTTGTTCTTCAAGTGTTATTGGCGGTTCTGTATTTGCCATCACATCACCTCTTTTCGGTAAAAAAAAAAGAATGGATATACCATTCTTAATCCCGCTAATAGGATATTTGGATTAGGGCACTACCCTTGCCTCCCTACGGCCTACATAAACTCTATCATTTCTCTTAAAAAAAGTCAATTCTTTTCCGGATTTTATTCGAATTTTTTCCGGATTTTATTCGAATTTTTATTTGTAGTTTATTCTATTGTCTCAATAACTTTTTCTTTTTGAACGCTCTTTCATATGTATCACATCCCACTCTCGCAGGATGTCGGTAATCCTTATGCAACTTTCCTAAATCGTTTCTGAAATCTATTCACATAAGTCTCATACCGAAGTATTGTCCCTTCTGCTTCATAACGCCAAGTTTCTGGTTCTAACTGAAGCTCTACAACTATATCACGCAAAACCTCCAGACCATACTTTTCCATCATCTCAGCCAGAAATGTGCAGCAGCGTTCAAATTCCTTGTTCAAAGCTTTCCTCCTTCCGTAGTAACAATGCTCACTTCTGCATCTTTTATTATAAACAAGTCACCTAAGACTTCTTTCATATATATTACAACTACACTACAAAGAAATCAATGATTCTGGCAACCGGAAAATTATTCTTACTTTCTAGCAATCTTTCTATTTATAACCTCGATGTACAGTGTAAAAAATACACGAAAACAATTTTTGTCAACCATATTCTACTTCTTTGCTCAAAGTACATCTTCCATAACTTACTGAACAAAATGAACTTAAGATAACCATGGCAAGATACGCATCAGAGACATCTCTGCCTCCTCCAATGCATCTTGTCTGGGTGTTCCCCCCTGCCCCCCTGTTATTATCCCTTTACTGTAAAATATGGAGTGAAAAAACCTATCTGCACGAAAATACGGAGTATTCCAGCCATTTTACAGTAAAAAACGGGTGATATGATTGCTACCACAAATGAATTACTTTTTAAAGTGCAGTAAAATTTGAAGTAAAAATTATACTTCACATTATAATACCTGAATTATTCACCGTTGTACGGTGAAAGCGGCTCAAAGTCACAAAGTTACTGTGTTTAAACTGTTTATTGCATTTCATTTGTTAAGTGAATAGAAAAAGAGCATCCAGTTGTGGTAAAATTAAGGTGTCGAATCTTAAA
>JBGVMW010000037.1:0-69343 GCA_045125095.1 Lachnospiraceae bacterium | reverse complement strand
CCTCTGCACTGTCATCATCCTTTTCTTTATAAATTGAGAAATCTATAGGTGTACTTGAATGCTCATCCATATACCTCTCATAATTTTCACGGAGCTGTTTTTGCATCTCCTCCGTAAATTTAAGTGTGGTAACAGGCGCATCCATCTTCCCCTCTAAAATAAGATTTTCTACATCATTCTCTGTAAGCCTTAAAATTGCGTTTCCAGACTCTCTTATCTTCTTTGCCTGTTGCATAGCCACATCTCCACTTAAGAAAAACATGCTGTTTTCAACCTTAAATTTCTCACGCTGTTTCCTCGTTCTTTTTGGGTCATACGGATTATTCTTTCTACAAAGTAATTTCACAAAAGGCGTTTTCTCCATACGACACTTAGTTTCAAATAATGGATCTGCTCCCTTGATTACAATGGCGCATTCTCCATCCTTTTTCATGGCAAAAATATCCTCTGCAGATAACAGTGGCTTTTGCATAACATCTTCTGACCTTGAGCTGCTACCTTTATAATCCTTTGAATCAGAATCACTTGCCTTATGAATCGTCTGTGTACCAAAGTGCTTACTTAAATACTCGCAGGAATCCATATCTGGAGCACCCAAAATATCAATAATAGAACAGTTACCAATTAAGTCCTTGTCCATATCAAATTTAGGGAATTTGCGCTTAAGCTGGATTAAGTTCTGCACAATAATAACCGCTGACATATTTCTTGAACGCATAGTAGAAAGCTTCTCTACAAAGGAATCTGGCAATGTAACATTGGCAAATTCATCCATAAGGAAAGTCAAATGATGAGGCAATGTCTCATGAAGTTTTGGATCAATTGCGGTAAGATGATACAACTCATCAAAGAATAAGGAATAAACCATACTTGGAATCCAGTCATAATATCTCTTATCCTCACTGGTTACGATAAAAAGAATTCTCTTACCGGTACTGCTCTCATCCGATGGCTTGCTATAGCCAAAGCTCTTTCCAATATGAATCTCATCCTCTGATAATAAGTCCACCACACACTGCAGTTTCATATATCTGCAATGTGCATCCAAGGATGCCACAATGGAACTTGTTGTTTCTGCAGCTCCGTTATAGTACTTCTCAATTGCAATGTATCCCGGAAAATCCGTATCATGATCCTTTTTCCATGTAAGCTGAGCTTTCTTTGCAATCGACATAATTCCACCCTCTCTGTTATCTATGGAACCATCCGCCTTTGTGTATACTGTTGTTGCATCCAACAGCTTCACAAAGGTTTTCCAAGTTCGAAGCTCTGGCGGATAATAATAATGAATCAGGTAAATAAGCGATGTCAAAAGCACTTCTGCAGACTGCTCGAAGAACTGGTCATTACCTCCGCCTGCTTCATCCTGTGGTGTCGTTGCCTTCATAAGAATGCCTGCAATACTCATGATGTCAGACTCATTTCTGATATAAGAAAACGGATTAAAATGAATACTCATTGGCATTCCATCCTCAGACTCCACGTTCATAACCATAACTTCATAGCCATTATCTTCAAAATACTGCCCTGTCTGTTTATACAGCTCACCTTTTGGATCTGTTACCAGAAAATTCCCACAAAGCTGGCTAAGCAGTGGTCTCGCCAATCGGAAACTCTTGCCGGATCCCGGAGGACCTACCACAAGCATGTTTAAATTACTGGTCTTTACATTATCAATAGACAGATAGACATTTTCAGCTAACCAATAATTTCTTGTATTCACAGTCAAAGGCTGCTTCACATGGTCTCTTCCGGGATTAACTGCAATCACATTCTTCTCATCATGATTTGCAAACTGCCTTGTAAATTCCTTTGCACTTCCCCATTTGGCAACACCAAATTCCTGTCCTGCAAACGGATGCTCAAATCTTGTAAAAATCATAATAAATGCAAGGGAAAACATTACCCAATATGCACCTATAAAAGGGAGGGTCGCCGAAGTGACCCCCACAATAAAATGATGTTTTACAAGAACAAAATCCGTAAAGTTATTCAAAAACTCTGCAAAATTGTTTCCCGGCATCCAAGATGCTCCACACAAAAGCCCAAAATAGACACAGACAAGGGTTCCTATTCCATAAATTATGAGTGTCTGCTTAAGGGTTCGTGTTCTCTTTTTTACGAATGCTCCCGTATCTCTCATACTATCTGCCCTTTCTGCCTGCGGCTTTTGAAATAGAATCCACAATACTCTCTGCGTTCTTATCAATGATTTCAGCTCCACTCATCTTGATTTGCTTGCCATCCGGCTGTACCAACGAATAGCTGTTATCATTTCTGATAAAGATTTCCGCAAATCGTTCATCCATAGAATCCACCATCACACCTCGAAGAAGCCCATCTTCTGTCTGCAAGCAGATAACATCTGATTCGTCATACATAATCTTATCGATATCTACTCGAATAGAAGTGTACTGCGATTCCTCATATGCTTCTCTGGTCTTTGTATCTGCATTTTGTGTTTCAACAAATTCTTTTGCCTCTTTACTGCTATACTGCTTTGTTTCCTCCTGTTTCTCGCCCAGAGATTCCTCCTGGGCTTTTCTAAAATTTTCTTCCATAAACTCCTGATACTTCGCAAAACGTTCCTTACTGTGCACAACTGCTGTGGGTTGCTCATTTTCAAGACCTGCCATCTTTAAGATTTCCGGTAATTTTTTCTCCCACTCTTCCTGCGTAAAGCCAAAGTCTGAGAATTTCTTCTCCTTTCTACTGCCGGGCATTCTGACATAGTATTCCGAGAAAATATTTCCCTTCTTATCCTCTACAAACTTACGTCTGATATAGTGAATCTTATCGTCACTGGTTCTTTGACTGTAGAAGATTTCCTTACTCTCAGGAACGAGTTCAGAATCTCTGACAGGCCACATACAGTCATAAGGCTTATACTCCTTTACGATGCCACAGGCATTTTCCTGTGCAAGTGCCATCTCAGGATTAAACTCTGCCAAGGTTCCTTCTCCCTGCTTTAAGTACTCCGCAAAATCAAGCACATTGTCTCTGTCTGCCTTCGCCTTGGACTCTTCCAAAAGCTCCTTATTCTGAGCTTTGGCTTCCTCAAGCATCTTAATCTCTGCTTCTGCATCTGCCCTTTCTTCATCCGTCTTTGCATTTTCAAGTCTCTCCTTAGCCGCCTGAATCTTTACATCATATTCTGCATCTCTTGCTTCCTCACTTTGGATTCGTCTGCCCATGACCGCCTTGATCTGCTCCTGATGAATGCCCATATCCTGCGTTGGAACGGCAACCGGAATGTAATCATCATTCGGATTTAGGTCTGGCATAATACAATATCTCAAATTGTATTTTTCACAATAGATATCAAAGTCAGACTTTCCATAGATGATGTTTCCATCCACGTCCTTTCCAATAGGCTTTTTTTCAAACATTTCTTTGGGAAATTCCAAAATGGGCGGCGTACCATTACTTACCTCCTGCAACTTCTCCCAAGTACAGTTTCCGGGTTTCTTTAAGTACTTCTCATTTCTCCATTCCTGAAGCGCCTTTACCATTCGTGCCATTGCTGCAATCATCGCCTTGGTTCCCTTAAACAGGTAATACACTCCCTTATATTCCATCTCCACAACCTGTGAAATTTCATCTGCCATGCGTTTAATCTCCTTTCCTACATGTTTGGCCTGCATACCATACAGGCTTTATTTGTTCTAAGTTTTTGATATACCACTCCATAGTCTTCATTTAGTGCTTCCACCGCCATGCCATTTCCTACATAAATCGCAACATGATAAATCCCCATATATCTTCCGTTGGCATCGCCTCCATAAAAAACCAAATCTCCTGGCTTTAGGTCAAAGGTCGAAAGCTTCTTACCATGACTTTCAAGCATCCTTGCTCCCTCCGCTGCAGTGGGCGGGTAATCTGTGCCATAGCTTATATCCACTCCCGCTTCTCTCCATGAGTAGTAAGCTAAAGAGCTACAGTCATATGCACTTCCACTGGTTCGATTCTCCTGACTATATGGATATCCAACTTTCGACAGTGCATATCGAATCACCGTTTCTCTTTCCTCTTCTGCTCCGGCATTTGCAACAATCTCATCAATCTCATCATCTGTAAAAGCGGTATTTCTCAGCCCACCATCATCTCCAGTAAAGAATCCGATGAAATTAGATAATGCTTCTCCCACCTCTGCAATCGGCTGTAACACGCTAAACAAAAGAGAAATTATAATGAGAACTACAGCTGCTACACTGACAAAAATAAGAATGTATGGTGCAATCATGGCTCCAATCTTTGCAACCCACTTCTTTAGATAGGTCATAGGATTAATCAGTGTCGTTAATGTCTTTACAAGTCCTGTGTTTCCATCTTTCATGGCATCTCCACTGACCTTATCTGACACCAAATCATTTGACATATCCGCTTTTGCCTTCAAGAAATTTGCAACTGCAGTCTTTGTGGCAGCCTTCCTTGTCTCCTTGGATTTGGTCTTCTTGGCAGACTTTTCTGCAGAAGACAATTCTTTCTTCTCTTTCCCACTTGCCCCAGAACTAGAAGCACCTGCTTCCTTCGAAAATCCGGTACCAGAACTTCCATCAAATTTCGACTCTCCTTGCTTCGTTTCTCCCTGAATCCTTTCGCTCTGCTTTATCTGCTCCTTTTTATCCCCAATGATTCCTAAGATACGCTTCTGTTCCTTCACATTGGCTTTGTTCTTATCTGCAGAGAATCGAACCAGCTTTTCTGCTGTTCTGTCCATAGAAGCTGAGGCAGCATCCTCACCCTCCGTGGTAAAAATAGCTGCCTCTTCCGACACAAAACGCTTCATAGCATCGCTGAAATGATCCTTCTTGGAAAAAGTAGCTGCTGAACTGTTAAACTCCATAGCCACCTCCATCTGTATTTACAATCTTATAAATTTCACACTCCGTGCTCATTCTCATATCAAACGGAACTGTAACCGGTCCCATTCGTATCAACCCTGTACCACTGTCTGCATTATCAACAAAGTTAAACATTGCTGCACTGATATTTGGCAAAAACTGCATCAGCTTTTCCTTATCAAGTGTTGATTGGCTAAGCAGTGCAAAATATTCTGTGTTTGAAAGAATAGCCTGCAACTTGCCACCATTCTCGTTATTCAGAAGATCTGACATGTTCTGGGTGATTCCGTTTAAGATCCCACTCATTTTTCGAATCTCTTTCCAGAGTCTAAGCACAAATCCTGCCACCTGCTCAATCGCCAAAAGCTCGTGGAACTCATCAATGTATAAATGCGTCCATCTGCCTTTTGCTGCATTTGACTTTATGGCACATCTTACTGTTTCCATCATAATAAGCATGGATGTCACCCTAAGATTTTCTTTAAGACCGGATAGATCAAACACAATGAATCGATTGCTCAAATCCACATTTGTCCTGTGATTAAACAGATTCAGCGAACCATTTACAAAGATTTCCATTGCAGCTGCAAGGTGTGTCCCAATCTCATTTCCATAATCTTTTAGTCCCTGATAGATATCCTGTAAGGTTGGGGAATAGGCTCTAATCTGCTCTTCATTACTAAGCTCGGTTGCCTTAAGAAGTCCCTTTGTTTCCGTTCTCATATAAGCCGGAATATCAAACTCGGATGTACTTTCCCCAAAACCATTTAGCCTTTTTCTCATGGCATAGTTCTCGAAATAAACTCTGTCAATGACCTTATCAATCACCCCCTGCTCTTCCGATAAAATATCTCTTTTAAGGCAGCTAGATAACAATGTCAGAATAAAGTCTGCCTTTTCTGCCACAATCTCCTGCAGTCTTCCATAGTCAGCCCCCTCAAAATCCACATCCATTGGATTAAGATAAAATTCCTTGGAACTGTCAAAAGAAATCACCGTTCCATCTGTGACACCCGCAAGACTTCCATATTCAGACTGTGGATCGATGATAATAATCTGGTCCTCATCATAATTGGTAAAGGTACTAATAATCTCTGACTTAGCAAACACCGACTTTCCGGACCCGCTCTGTCCGAGAATCAGACCATTATGGTTTTTTAGCTTTTTCTTATCAGCAAAGATTGCATTTTGAGAAAGCTGATTGATTCCATAATAAATGCCATTCTCATCATTTAATTCCTGTGTCTTAAACGGCATCAGCATTGCAAGACAGGAACTAGACAGATTCACCACTCGCTTAAACTCCTGTATTCCAAGTGGGAGTACAGAATTAAGTGCCTGCCTTTGCTTTCCAAAACAACTCTTAAGCTTAATAGATTTAAGCGATGCTGCATTCATCAGCTTCTCTTCAATCTGTGCAAGCTCTGCATCATCTTTTGCCTGGATAAAAATAAGCATTGTACTGTTGAAATAATGGTCATCATCCGTATCAAGGGCTTTCGAAAAGGCATCCAGCTTATCTTTTTCATTCAACAGCTTTGTGGATGCATCTGCTAAATAGTCATTATTGTTACGGTTTCTTTGCTTCTCATTTTCGATCTTCATACCAACAGCCATATACTTCCTTGCTATCTCTTGCTTAAAACCGGAGATATCCAAAAGCTCATTTGCTACTGTAATAAAGCTGGTACAGTTAATCTTGATAAGCGCCGCAACAATATCACTCTCCAAGCTTTTGGGAAATTCCTCTACAAAGTACACTTTTCCAACCTGACCATTGATTCTAAAACACTCATTCTCAAAACAAATGGCTGCAGGAGAAATAATATTGATCCAGTCATGTCTCGCCCTTATCTCATCTTCAAAATTGAATTTATAATTACTATCAATTCCTACATGAGTTAAGTTATATAGAAGCTGCATTCTCTCATTGATTCCAACACTTCTCATAACAGAACCCTGTATGCCATTGATTCCGATTCCTACAAATGCAGACCGGATTGCACTCTCCATAGAAGAAAAGGTGCTCTTGGCATCTGCCATATCATCCGCCTTAATCGTGAGCGTCAGATAAATCGTCTGATACAGCCCCTGCTTTGCATCACTTACCTTATCTGCAATCACTTTGTTATAGGACTTACGCAAGGTATCGTACTTATCATTTTTCATGCGATACAGTACCTTCTCATGAAACTGTCTTTCATCCACTCTCTCGTTTGCCACAGTATAAGAAAATCTGCATGGCATCGCCTTTAACACTTTTGAAAAATTGATAATGATACCTTTCTGTTCTTCATCTGTCACCCCAGCAAAATTAATATCGCTAAGTGCATACAGCTTTGAAAATCGTTTATCCGGCAATTCGAAAATGCCAGACTCTTCTATGCTCACAATGGAAAACACATCCTGAACCGAAGCAAGTTCCACAACTCTTGGTGTATCATTTACCTTGGTCTGATCATATTTCGACTTTGGCATCTCCATCTGCCTCACCTTCCCTTCCTAATAGTGCTTTCGCTGCGTTACTTTTGGTATTTCTGATGAGCCCACTCTCTAACAGACCTAGACTCATACAGCTTTCCATTAACCTCTGCTGATTATGAAAACTCGGAGCAATAGTGGCTCCGTATTTAAGAAAGATTGAGATCAATGTCTCTTCTACAATCTTCCTTGCATCTTTCGAATCACACAAAAGAATGATGGATAAGGATTGATTGATATAATCCCCAGTCTCTGTAGTCATAAGTCTTCTGTTATATTTCTTTTCAAGTGCTCTCCTAAAATCTTCCTGTTCCTCTTCTGTTAAAGAATTCATATCTACAGCAAAATACAATGGACAGCCAAGCGATTTTAAATCCTTAAGTAATCCCTCTTTCATTTCCATAGGAAAGTGAAGAGCGGATAAACTTTCTCCAAAGAGTCTTCCTGCCTCAAAACCAGTAGCGTCTTCCCTAACCTCTAAAAAGCACTCCTTCTTCCAATCCTTTTTCCCTCTTACAAAGGATGCATAGGAAAATCGAATATCCTTATAAAAATTACTAGCAATGTGATTCATTGCTTCATCTACACTAAGTGGATGCATACTGCACACTTTTTGAAGCACAGCTTCATCCTCTGTCGATTTCTGTCGAACTTCCTCATAAACCTCCCCTTGTTCAATTAGTGTGAGATGGCAGGTTTCCCTGCCATTTTCACTAATATAGAAGGTGATGCGGACACGACCAGAAACATCTGCTATTGCATCAACCAGCTTCTCATTTACTCCACAAATCTCATAGATTTTTAGCCATCTGTTTCCCATAAAGCGAAATACTCCGCTTGGATCAATGGCGATTAAACCTATACTTTCAAGGGTTTTTCCACCCACCGGGATGAGCATTCTGTTTGCCAGTTCGATGCGACGCTTTCTTTCTTTTTCCAATCGTCTTTCTTCTTTGACGATGGCTCGTTCTCCTGCGTTCATACAACCTCCTTATGAATGATTGAACCAGTTATTGATCAAGTTTGTGAGCTTGGTCTGGAAGTTTGGAAGCAAGGTTCCTGTTGCGAAAATGTAGAGAAGTCCTGCGATTCCGGCTGCTACTGCGATAATGATGAACATTACGATGAGCTGGTCGCTTGCTTCTTTCTTCTGCATAAGTGCTGTCTTTGCCTTCAAAACTGCCATATCAAGTTTCGTGATTACATTTCTCATGAACTTTTTCTCCTTTCCTTGCCGTATTTGAATTTGGCTTGGTTCCAATGCTTGTTGCTCCATCAGTTCCTCGCTGCCTTCACAATACATTTGGGTTGAAAAAATTCTCATTACTAAATGGGCACAAAAAAATCTCCAGAAATTTTTATCTTTCTGGAGACTTAATCGTAAACGTCAAACCACTCGCCTTAACTCAAGCTTGACTTTGTGCCATACTATAAAAAATCTAAAAACTCTTTGGAGTTTTTGTAGTTTTTATAGGAGGCTAATCAAATGGACAAGTGTACACACGAGGTTCGCAAACAGTATTGGAAAAATATCATCAATCAATGCCTGCAAAGACCAGAAGGCATGACCGCCAAGCAGTGGCTTGATGAGAATAACATTTGCGAACAGACTTACTATCATTGGCTCAAAAGAATACGTCAGGAAACTTATGAGCTTGCAACAACAACTTCATCTAATACAGCATGCGTGAAAACGATGCGTAGCGAAGTTGCTTTTGCAGAAGTTCCGCTACCGGCTATGAATTCCATTTCACCAAGTGAAAATGGATTTCGCCCGGATATTACCATACAGACCGGATCCATACTCATTGGTGTTTCAAACACCGCATCCGATTTGTTACTTGATAAGCTGTTCGAGGTAATTGGTCATGCTCGCTGAAGCAGCCGGCGTTTCGAAGATTATCATTGCCTGTGGAAGAACGGATCTTCGAAAGGGAATCGATGGCCTCGCACAACTAATCGGTACAAAGTACGATATGAATCCGTTTGAGAAAAATGTACTCTTTCTTTTCTGTGGCGGACGCGGAGACCGGATCAAAGGGCTCTTGTGGGAGGGCAATGGATTTTTGCTTTTATACAAGAGATTGGAAGACGGCTCCTTCTCATGGCCTCGTACTCCGGAGGAAGCAATGCAGCTTTCCCGTGAGCAGTACGAAATGCTTATGATGGGATTGAATCCTGTCCGGCCTAAAATAAGAGAGGTCAATCCTCAAAAGGTATTTTAGTTTTGTGCAAAACAGAGATTTTTTTGCCGGTATTTTTTCTGCATATATTTCGCTTATGTGCTTAGGCAGAGTCTGTGATAAGGCATCTCAAGGCGGCATACGGGTGATATAAATATATTTTTGAACCTTGAAAACTCTATATTTCCTTGTTGTATATGCGTTATATACACCACCTGAGTCATAGGCAAAATGACGAAAACAGAAATCCTTCTAATTGGCTTATTTTCGTACTTTACTGTATAATGGTAATCAGTAAAGGAGCTTTCAGATGAGTCAGAAACATACACTGGGTGAACTGAATAACTTAAGCCGCGAGGAACTCATTACCATAGTACTCACGATGCAGGGACAGCTCGATACGCTGAATGACAACATCGAGAAGTTAATCGAACAGGTACGTCTTGCAAACAGTTACCGTTTTGGTAAACACTCCGAAAAGCTGAGCGTTCTCGAAGGACAGATGTCGTTCTTTGATGAAGCGGATGCCATGTACGATGACTCTCTTTCGGAACCGGAAGCAGATGAGATGATTCCTTGCCGTAAAAAGAAAATCAAAGGCAAACGAGAGCTGGATCTGAAAGAGTTCCCGGTTGATGTAATACCTACCCATAGCGTTTCCGAAGAAGAACTGGATGCATTCTTCGGAAAAGGAAACTGGAGAAAAATGCCGGATGAAACATACAAGCGTCTCAGGCACGAACCGGAATCCTGGACAGTGGAACTGCATACCGTAGAAGTTTATGTCGGCACAGACGGTGACCACCAGGATGAATTCTTAAGAGGTCAAAGACCAAAGGATCTGCTTCGAAACAGTATCGTTACACCATCATTATTGGCTTCTATCTTAAATGTCAAATATGTCAATTCTTCAGCACTTAACCGTGTTGCACAGGAGTTTGAAAGAAATGGTGTAAATATTTCAAAACAAACGATGTCGAACTGGATCGTCAAATGTGCGGATAAGTATTTTGCTCCTTTTGTAGAACGAATGAAGCAGGAACTGTTGAAGTTGCCAGTTACCCAGTCAGACGAAACGCCGACTCAGGTCATTGAAGACAGCGACCATCCCAATACTAAGTGTTACATGTGGGTACATCGCTCCGGTGAGCTGTACACGGAACGCCCCATTGTAATCTATGAATACCAGAAAGGACGTGATCATCATATCCCTCTGGAATTCTACAAAGACTACAAGGGAGTCCTTGTTACGGATGGTCTCAGTCAGTATCATCTGGTTGACAAAAAGTTGCCAGATGTTACAAATGCGAATTGCTGGGCACATGCAAGACGCGATTATGCCGATGCAATCAAGGCAGCTGATAAAAGTAATCCGGCTACATTGAAGAACTCTATTGCACATCAGGCTCTGGAACGGATTGCAAGGTTCTATGAAGAAGATGGTAAATTAAAAGACTTACCACCTCAGGAACGTCTTCAAAAGCGACAGATGATTATCAAACCGCTTGTTGAGGATTATTTTGCGTGGGCAAAAGAAATACTCTCCGATACAACGGTACTTCCAAAAGGCAAAACAGCCGATGGACTGAAATACAGTCTGAATCAGGAAAAATACCTAAAAGTATTTCTTGATAATCCGGATGTTCCGATTGATAATTCTGCTTCAGAACGTGCCATCCGAACATTTTGTCTTGGCAAGAAGAACTGGATGTTCCATAACACTGCGAACGGAGCCCATTCAAGTGCACTGGTTTATAGTATTTCGGAAACCGCAAAGTTGCATAACCTTCGTCCGTATTATTACTTCAGATATATACTCACAGAGTTGCCAAAACACTGTGACGAAAAAGGAAATATAGATCCTGCAAAACTGGATTACTTAATGCCATGGTCAGAAAGTCTTCCGGAAGAATGCAGGAAACCACGCCGCTCATAAACCAGCGGCGTTTATTCTGGCGTCAGGCGTATGGTTTGACGTTTACACTTAATCGTCGTAAAGCATGATTTTAAGCCATTTGTGGCATATAAAAGCTTATAAAATTATTCTATTTTTTTATGGTACCATTCCGAACCACCCTAGCCCTCCTTGCCCGACTCCCAGGAGGGAACTCTGGAAAATCAACCTATCTTTTATAGAATCCTTTTTTTATTCTTTTAAGAGCTCTTGAAGGATTTTCTCTTAACTCAATCAATAAATTAAAAGCTCCTTCTCCACTAACCAAAGGAGAAAGTTCAGCTAGTTTTTGGGCCGTATATCCTTCTATCTCCAATGGTGAATCAGTTTTATAAGCTTTTTTACTTATCCAATACTCGAATTCCTTCATAATATCTGGATGTCTGTTAAACTTTTCCAACTTATCATCAATCATGGTAGCAGGAATTTGAGCTGCCATATAAAAATCTTTAATTATTTTACTCATCTCCCACAACCTCCTTCTCAAATAATTCTGCAAAAGCTCTTGCCTCAGCTTCAACTAACTGATCTTGATACTCAATAAAGTTGATATAGCCATTTTCAGTAAGGGTTGGTGTAATATAATGCTTAAAATTGTATGCATATAGAAAATCCATATAATTTTCAATATTGCAGGCGCGTTGAAATTGATATGCATGTCGCGTTTCATGCGCAATAGTATTTACTAACTCTGAAGGCGAATCTAGGTTATTTTTATTAATCTTTATCACATTTTTGTTCGGAACATAAGATCCACAATCCCACTTATCACCTTCAAAAAACTCAATTCTAGGTCTATCTTTTACTCCAAGCATTATAGCAATGGTACTCTCTAAATTTACTATTGCCTTTTCCTTATCAAAACCATTCAATTTAGCCCACTCTGAAGTATTAAATGGTGCCAAAGCTTCTTGTATCTCTTTGGCATTCGTATTAACATCAAATATAAATTCATCTTCAGATCTTCCGTAAACATCTTTTTTAATCTTATTTTCAATCTGGGCATTATCTTCTATTGGTTCTGAAAAAATCTCATCCCAAAAATCTTGAGCCTCCATTTTGCTAATATCTCCAGAAGGATGTATCGATTGATACCCCTCCAATTTTGAGGGGTCCTCAATCTTTTCAAATTGGGTAGGAGCATCGCTGAACCTAATCATTACAAATCACTCCGTTCTTTATTTTAGAAAATCCTCTAACGTCTCCTGCTTTTTGAATACTGTTTCATCAATGATATTAAATTTTGACCAAAAATCATCATGAAAATGATACACAATAAAATCATTTTCTCCACAGTCTACAATCGGAATTATTCCTTTTTCAGCAAATCCTACATGCAAGTCATTTTCTGCATCTACTATTTCGTCAAACGATAAAATCCTGTAATCATCGTCAAAAAATACACTATCTTCTGAATTAGATACTATTTTTTTAACCGTATCTGAAAGTGGGGCTTTATACTTTTTTTCGATAATCTCAACCTTCTTTGAATCAATCTTAAATTCTTCAAGCTCTTTTATATAATCTACTCTATTCATTATTCCATACCTCCAAGCATTTGATCTAATTTACTATATGGACTATCTGGAGAATGCACACCCTGTTTATCATAATGGACCTCTGCATTTAATGGGGTAAGATTACTCGCTTCATTCTTTCCCCCCATACCTAAAGGCTGTATGTGGTGCGCATCATAATCACTACCTGCTTTTCTAATCAATTTTCCATTTGCAGAATAAATATCATGATCGTATTTAGGCCATGGACGACCGTTGGCCTCCTCCCACTCTCTTTTCAATTGAGCCTTCTTTTCTGAAAACTCTTCTCTCATTTCTGCATTTTCTTCCGGTGATCTCTTTTTTAAATCAGAGACTTCGAAAGGTTTGTCAGGAATAGTTTCCGAGCATTCAGATTTTGATTTGAGATCATCAAAATATTCCTCCAGTGTTTTTTCAATATTCTTCTCGGAATTATCATCTTCTCCTGCCTCTGTTGCATCCTCCGTCTCTCCAGAAAAAATATCATCCCAAAAAGATTTTGCTTCTTCTGTCGTCTCATCGCCTTCTGGCTTAATTTCTTTATAATTTTCAGCTTCATTTACTTTCGTTTCTTGAACATCATTTTTTCCTACTTCAGCCATTAAAATACCCTCCCTTCTTTTTTATATATTTCTGTGAATGTTCTTAATATGTTACCGTAAGAAGCATCACGCATTGTTTGTTCGTATATTAGCAAAGCCAGTAATAAATCTATTTGTTTTTGTGAGTAGACATTAATCTGAATAGCCAAATTATCTACAACTGAATGTACCCAATCCTGAATATTATCACATTTCTTTGATGCTTTTATTGCCTTCTCGACTTCAAAGAAATCATATAATAATGAACGCAAAGATTTTACAGCAGAATCCTTACCAGAATCGATATACTCGATAAAATCACATTTTACAATAGTATCTAATTTTGACCGTAAAACCACATTTCGTAACTTTTGCAAATCAACACGATCACCTTTTCTGTATATTTCTTTACTCATTATACATTCCAAGATAGATTCTTTAATTTTTCCGCTATCGACTACTTCCTGCTTCGCTTTATTTTTCAATGAATGTAAGAAAGGTTGCCCCGCCCCATCATACTTATCTATCTTACAAAGCACCGGTTCCAGCCAATCACTCTGTGATATTGCAGCCACACCTTTTTCAAGTTTTGCCAACTCAACAATCTGTGAATCTGTCAATCCTGACGCCTTACCCACCAAATCTCTATCTGAATAATCAGGTAGTCTGAGAATAATTTTTGTATTTGTGTTTCTTATTACTGACATATCAAGCAATCCTGGCGACTGATCCGCAATAATAAAGCCTTCACCATACGTTCTCATTTCTGCAATTGAATTTGCTAACAGTTCGACAGATTTTCCAAGCATATTAGAGCTTTCACTTGACTGTTCAGTAGAAGTACGTTTCAACAGATTATGAGCCTCTTCTAAAACAGTAATATGTTTAAGCTTATCATTTAGATTTGCCCCTTTACATCTCTGTTCCATTCTATGCTCATGTAATTTAAGGACCAACAATCCCATTATTAACGACTTAGTTTCCGTAGAACCCACTCTACTCAAATCTATAATTACATTTTGGTCGAATAATTCCTCATCTTTAACATCATCCGTACAAAATATCAATCCGTTAATACCATTGGTAAGTGAGTTTAATCTTGTAACCAGAGAACCTGTATAATCGCCTTTGTTATCAGCTGAATAATCACTCTCTTCCAACACTTTCTTAATCTGCCCCATAACATCACTAAATGTTGGAAATAGATTCTCATCATATTTATTCACCGATTTTTCAAGGTCCCATCCACTTCTTATGTACGCTCTTTCAACAGAATCCTTTAATATCGCCGGCATAGCTGCATACATAGGCCAACAAACATTAAATATTTCAATAAGTCGGTCCAAATGTTCAAGAATATGTGTATTTTTCGGAAATCTAAAAGGATTAATCCTAAGCATTTCAACATCTTTCATGTTTGGATTAGTTCCATATGTGACAACCCCCTTTTTCTTTCCCAACTCATCCTTATATTCCCCCTTAGCCGGCTCAATAACTAAAAACTTTACTTTTTCTTCTCCAAGTCTTTCCAATAATCTATAAACTGTATTTGATTTACCGGATCCAGTAGAGCCTGTGATAAAAGTATGTTTTGTGAGTTCTTCTTTGGATAAAGATATCCTCTGCTCAGGTATTCTTTTACGCATATGATACCCACAACCGATATCCAAATCTAACTCATCATCCAATAACGAGTGTGGTTCTCTACCGAACGCAACCACTTCTAGAACCGGAAGCCCACTTACAGATTTTCTTGGAAAGTTCAATGCTTTTGCTAGCTCTTTTCCAGAAAGAGGTGTTGTTGGAGTAACCATTGTCGGATACATTAACCATTCATCTTCCAACGATGTTCTAAGCCCAAAAACCGGGTGCTGAAGCTTCTGAACACTTGCAAGTATTGTTTTAGCAACATCATGGTTAATATCTCCATCCCAGAAATTCACTGCTGACTTTGTCACGTATGATTCTTCTCCTTGAGTAAGAGCCAAATACATGTGAGCAACATTATTTGCTATAACCGGACTATCTGAGATAATATAAGATGCAAATTCCCACATTCCAAGTGCGGCACTCTCCTCTATTCTTTTTAGCTGTGACTCAATAATTTCTAATGTATGCTTAACTCCATAATTAGTATAAGTCTGAGTAATACTTTCATTTTTTCCAATCTGTGCAGTCACGCTCGATGACCGTGAGAATGACACTCCGAAATTTGCCGAGGCATTATATCCCATACTGCTTCCATCAGTTTGTGTTTGCGTATTAGTATTTGTGCTGGAATTTTGCTTTGTGCGATGATGATCCAAACCAGCATGTTTGCTACCTAGATGACCTCCAGTAGTACGCTGTGTACCCTTTGTTACCGCTTTTGCAAGACTTGTTGCTTGTGATGTATTTACAGTAGCATTTGCTCCAGCACTTACCCCCAAATTCACGCCAAAATTCGCTGAAGAAGATACATTATCTGACTGAGTATAGGTATATCCAGTTTGCCAACTTGCATATGGAGCCAAAGCGGTATACAACTCGTATAATCTATTTTTCTCCTCCAATTGCTCTCTAACCGGCTTTGCTAGTAAAACGATAGTATAATCTTCCGATTCATTCTCTGGAACAATTCCATCTAACAACTTTTCCATACTTTGGCTAATAAAATCTTCTGATTTTTCTGATGCAACGTTAGATACAATTGCTATTGATTTTGAGTGCTTTTCATCGCCTAATTCTTCCAGATATTTCGGTACTCCAATACCATAGTCACGACCTTTCGAATTAATACCATCTATATCGACACCTGGGAAATTTCCTTTGATTGCACCAATCACTCTTGAATAATATTTATCTGCTATTGCTGGATCAGATAAGCTCTCGTCCGTGTTTACAACCCCCATCGAAATACTACAATCATTCTTTGTCCTATGGTATATCAAAGCGATATTACAGTCTTCTTCACTTAATACATGATATACATTTACCAGTTTATCTAAACTTTGTTCTTCTGAGTCGGTAACCCACTTTGTAATATCAAAAAATCTGATTCTGTTATCTTCATCAAAGGCTTCAGGCATAGTATCAACCGGAAGATATATTGAACTTAATTGTTCAAGATACGCCTGATATACTTCAATTCCAATTGCCCCCATATTTCTTTGAATAGTATTCTGAGCTTCGTCCCCATTCATGTCTGGTTTTTCACTCAGATACGCCTGTCTTTTATCTTCTATTTCTTGAAGCTGTTGAGGGCTTAATGCTGAAAGCGTGGCAATTCCATCTCCAGCTTTTTTAGCAGCACTTATCGCTTTTCTGGCTATAAACTGCTTTGTATTTGACAAAATGCCCATACCTTTCTCTCTCCCCCCCTTTTAATCTGACTTCTTACATACCTTACTTAATATAGCGACTACAGCAATAATAATCGTAACTACAGTACCCACAATAAATAAATTTTCCACATTCCAATACTTAGTCATATTCTACCTCCTAGTTTGCTCCACAGCTCTTAAGAACAACCGCAACAATAATCAAAACGATAATCACGCATATCGCTATAAAAATATTCTTTACATTAAAAAATTTATTCATGACTTGACCTCCTACTTTTCATCTTTTCTATTCTTGTTTGCAATCATTTCGTCAAACTTCTTTCGTACAGCTTGAACCAGTATGTCAATTTTATTATCTAAAAGTTTTATTTCATCTGCCCTAATTTGCTCCCAGTATGTTTCGATTGCCGCCAAAAAAGTGTATCCATAAAGGACCAAAGCCTTTGCAACTCTCATATTTTTGGCTAGTTTATCATAGTCCTCATCGAATCCTCCAGTAGCATTTTCTTTATACAATCTTTCAACATTGGAATCAAACTTCTTACTTACCGGACTAAGTAATCCTTTAAAAGCTATTTTGGGGTTCATTCCACCAAGCTCTTTCATAATTTTATCGAGACCTTCTTCTGGTATTTCTGTATTGTATATCTTTGAAACATCCTTAAATAGCTCTTTTATATGTGCATCAGCAGTTAAGATATTAATAATCGGAACATTGTCCCAATTGACTATTTTTTTCTTACTCCAATAATTGTCTTTAACTCTCTCAACATAAGTCCAAATCAATTTTTCACATTCATCGTGTTTTAGAGACTCACAAACTTTTTGTGCCGCAATGAATCCACTTTGTACATATACTGGCAACTGATCCATTGTTACCCCAACTAACTCTTCCAATCCAAAAGCCGGCTTTTTCACAATATTATCCTCATCGATTTCTACCTCATATTCCTGTGCCAGTACTCGGATAATAGAAATATTAGTTAGCCCCATCTCATTATTGATTTTCTTTATAATATCTTCAAATTCGGTAATTTTCTTTTTTGCCCCATAGCATTGAGTTAATACGATTGTGAACGGAACCCCTATGCCGTATAGCTCTTTTATGAAATCAAGTTCAGCTCCTTCATATCTATTACTTCCAGAATTGATACAATACCAAATTGCATGAATTTGATCCAATTTATCCTTAGACTCAGTTTTTGACGCAATGGTTCTCTTAATTTCTTCGATTGACTGTCTTGTTTTTTCAGAATCAAGCTCTAGTCCAACTGTATCCCAAATATGAATCGGAATACTATCATGCTTATACTCATCAATATGATCTGTAACCGGTCTTCCAGTTCCTGTAGCAGCTACATCTTCACCAAAAATTGCATTTAGGAGTGTGCTTTTTCCAGTTCCTGTCTTTCCGGCAACCATAATATTGGCCGTTCTTAAATCGGAATTATTTTCTTCCACTGTAGTTTTATTGTCTCCCATATTCTACTACCTCCTCATTATTGATTAATATTTAGAATTCCAATTGTTTTACTGATTAATTCTTCTAATCCAAAAGCAGGTATCCTGATTGTGTTCTCATGATCAATTTCAAACTCGGTCTCCATCGCTAAAACATTATAAATTGGAATCCCATTCATTCCATTTTCAGTATTCGCCCGCCTAATAAATTCCGCAAATTCGTCGACTCTCTTTTTTGCAACATAGCATTGCGTTATAATGATACTTAACGGAGCACCTATTGATAATAATTCTTTTATTATTTCTAGTTCAGATAACGGATATCTCCTACAATTACTATTTATACAGTACCAAATCGCCATATTATTATGCTGTGGCCTTTCTGCTATTTCCTTTTTTATTTTTTCAATTATTACTCTATCTTTTTCAATGTCTTCCTCAAATCCAATTACATCGAAAAAACATACTGAGCCTTTTTCATTCTTTTCCATATATCTTTCATTCAACTTTGTATCGTATGAAAAATTATAGTTTTCTCCCAGAAAAGCACTTATCAAGCAACTTTTTCCCACCCCCACTTTACCAACAACATAAATATCTGTGGGATGTGATTCTGCTTTAGTTTCAATCGATAGTTCTATTTCACCCATTAACACACCTTCTTCTATTTTTTTAGCTGCTGTTTCATTTTCTCTTTTACAAGTTTTTTATCATTCAGCTCAGCTTTTGAAGACAAACTAATAACGTTTATCATTGCTTTTAAATAGTTCTCGCCAACACTTTCTATATAAGATTCTGCTGCTAGCTTACTCAAAAATGGTAGTGTCATAAAAGGCGCCATCACAATCCCAACAATGATGTCATCAAAAACTTCACTGGCATATTCTTTATCCTTTGATAGACCCCCAATTGAATTCAAATCAGAAATCATTTTGATGCATTTCGAATGCACGAAAGGTATACAGCCTCCAGGAATTCTTCCAATTTTTCCAGCTTCTACTGAGTATTTTCTAATACACGCATTTCCTTTGGTCTCAATCTCTTTAATCTTTGCATCTGATTGTTTCGACAATTCATCTATTATCGAATCGATTACCTTAATCCTGTAATCGTAATAATCATTAATACTCATGCTTAGCAATTCTTCCAAACCAAATGCTTTAATAGTTATATCATCATCAAATTCATAGTCTGACGCAAGTATTCTCCTAATAGGGATATTAGGCATCTTGTTTTGTATTTCTTCAGCTAATTTTCCACTCTTTTTTGAAATACATTTTGTTAAAACAATTACAAAAGGAATCTCAAATTCATTCGAAAGCTGTTTGATCAACTCCGCCTCGTATGTCTCAAACCGGTTAGATCTCTCATTAATACAAAACCACACAATATTTACATCATCGACAGACGAATTCTGTTTTGCTTCTTGAATATGCTTTTTAATTTTACTAAGCGTGTCTCTCGTAATTCTACTATCTACTTCCAATCCGACTGTATCGTATAACGAAATCTCATAATTTACTTTTGAGTATCTTTCAGGGGTATTGGATTGACCAAGCTCTATCATTCTTTTACAGTCATATACTTTATTCTCACGAGTAATAGCAGTGCCATCACCTGTTTCAGCTTTTTCTTCACCTAAAACAGAATTAATAATGGTGCTTTTCCCTACTCCCGTCTTTCCCATTATTACAATCCTGATTTTTCTCATTATCTACCCTCAAAAATATATGCTGCAAGATTGTCAAGCCCAAATGATTTTAATACAATCGGTTTATTTGTTTTTTCATCCTCAACATCCAATTCAAAATCTTTCGCTAATACCGGTACAACTTTGATTTGTTCTGTCAGTTTTTCTATTTCATCAATAAACTCTGACAATCCCTGTTTATTAACAGTTTGCGTAAGAACAATCATCCCAGCAAGTTCTGGATACTTATTTACAAGAGTCATTATGAATTTACTTTCAGCAGCTTCGATACGTCTATTTGAAGAGTGAATACAATATACTATCATTGCTGACGTCTTATTTATCACATTTTCAATATCCGTAAATGCCTTTTCAATATTTTTACGCCCGAAATCTATGCCCTTAATTTCGTACCACTCTGTATTGTTTTGGTCCTTATATAGCGTATAAGCATCATGCTTTTCAATTTTATATTCCATTCCTTGTAAATCTTCCATTGCTTCAATCAACGAGGTTTTACCTATTCCCTTCTTTCCAACAATAATTACCTTTGTAGACCCCATATGACATAAAACGTTTCGATTTGGTAGGTATTTCTCAATTGCCGACTTAAATATGCCAAAGCTGTTTTCGTCTCCCTCAAATATGATATCTATCCCTTTATCTTTTCTATTATATATTTCATCTAGCTTTGTTACAATTTCTTTTGCGCGTTTCTCAATTGTCGTATTAGTATAAAAGCTTCTCGATAATGGTGAACTCCCCGAAAATACATTCCATTCACCAAGCTCATTTTTGTAATAATAAGAAATATGTTTTGATATAGGATTACACACCACTCTTATTATGTTTTTCTTCATTGTATCCACTCCTATTCTAATATTTTTATTGCATCCCCTTGGCTTCTAAGCCACATATCAATACCATCACCAAACACTTCTGCCAAAATAGTATATATTGTTCTCTTTCCATCATAATGAGGTTCGTCACTAATAATTTTAGCTGTTGGCAATTTATCTAATACTGATTCCACGGAATACCCTGAATATTCAAATTTGACCCTTCTAATTTTCCCACCATACATAAACTGAATTCTTTTTCTAAACTCACCCTCTTCAAATCGATTTGTATAAGGTATATGAAATTTTTCATCAAGCACTTTCAACCCTTGAATACGATCAATTCTATATATCGTTGGAAACGAATCATTTAGCACATTAAAATTTTCTCTGACCTTATCATCATCTATAAATGCCGCTAAATAGAAATACATCTCCGAAAACATAACCGCTAAAGGTTTTAATTTTCTTGTCTTAACAGATGAACCTTGCACTCCTTGATACTTAATTTCGATATACTGATTATTATGTATAGCCTGTCCTATATCCCACATCTTATCAACAAACACAGAACCATGTTTCGGTTCTATATAATGGAATTCCTCATTCATAATGAGTTCTTTTACCAGTTTCTGATTTTCAGCAGGAACGCAGCTTTCAATTAGTTTCGCAAGCATCAAATTCATCTCTATCTTTGTAAATGCTCTACTATCAAGAAGTATTTTACAAATTGCTAAAATCTCTGGATTTGTAAACTTTAGCTTGTATATCTGCTCCAATCTATATCCCTTAGCTTGACGATCATAAATTACAGAATTTATAATTCCATCCTCAGAGCCCTTGATATCCATATAGTTTCTAATATCATCAATATCTCTTTGGATACTTCTCTCATTTACATTGTAGTTATTCGCTTCCTCAGCCTTGTTAATAACTGAGCCATTAATCAGCTTTGTATATATGCCGAGGACTCTCTCAATCTTATCTGTTGATTCCATCTATCTGATATATCCACCCTTCTTCGGTTTATATCTTTACTATAGCACGTCACGTAGACACAACTTGTCATTCTGTCTTATTTTTGATATATTTTCCTGATTTCACACGCCTATCTTCTGGTTTAACTGAATCTGTTGGAATAACCCACATTGGTCCCACTTTTGTAGCACCATTAATGCGACCTTCTGTACACAGTCTCCTAATTCTCCGCTCTGAAATCCCCCACTTTTCCGATGCTTCTTTTAATGTAATAAATTGATCCATGAAAACACCTCATAAAAAACAAAAAACACCATAGCTTGCCTATGATGTCATCCAAAAGTACAGCTGGCTACCATTTCACAGGCCCTTGCAGCTTTGCGTCACAATGTTTCCATTGCTTTGCCGTATAATATTACAAAATCACTTTTTAAATTATAATCCCTCCGCGGAATAATATCAATGTTTTTTAGACAATTAGTACCAGTTTGGTAATAATGTACAATTACCTTATACATTAAAAAGCGGACTTGAGAGTAATCCCTTCAAATCCGCTAATTACCTAAATTACCCTATGTAACGCTGTATCTACAGTATTCTTTTCTTTTTATTCTCGACGCTTTTTATAATAGTCTCAGAAATAACACAATCTGCAAATTCTGCTGCTACTGTAAATAATACTCTTTGAATAAATCTTGTCATCAATTCCTATTACATAATGGATCTTGCAACATAATAAGCTGTTTTTGCAGTATTTTTATGCACCAATAATCCAGCGCCAACCAATACGACACCAACGCCTGCAGCGATTGCGATTTTCTTCCCTGACACCTTTTTAAGCCTATGCTTCTCCTTGCCATTCTCACTGCCAGCTTCTGTTTCATTTTCCTCGACATTGCATGCTGAATCAGTAGGCTCCTCTGTTGTCTCCTGAAGCTGTTCAACAGTAATATTATTGTCTAATTCTTCATTTTCATTAACTGTACCCTTTACATATGTGTTGTCCATTTGAATACCTCCACAAATCCAAATCAATTATCCATTTCATCATTTAGTATCATTTGTTCTAGGCGCTCTTTATCCTTATCTGTATCCATTAATCTCCCCTTTCATATGTTCTAAGATAGCCACATAATCCTTCCCACCGTGACCATTCACAATGTTTATTGCTCATATTTCTGGAATTCCACATCTTCGTTGAATATCCTTCGCTAATTCCTTTCTCGTTCCAACAACCGCTACAAATCCGCAACTCTTTTCTCTTCCTGGCGTTTATACATATTTTCATCCACACCATATCCAATCTCATAAGACTCAGGCTCCCATACCTTTTTCTGCGGGTTAATTATTTCATCCATCCACCAACAGTTTTTTCTATCCTCGTTCTTAATTTTTGACGAATCATTTCCACCGAATGTGAAGTTCACATTTTGATCGTCTGTGCTTTTTGAATAACCTGTACCGAAGGTAAAATTAACACTTTGATTATCTGCGTCTTGTTCACTAGATGAATAACAATATTTTTCTCCTGTTGAAGTCTTTTGCATTTCATGTTCAACTATTTTCTTAATTCCATAATTTACAACTACACCTAGAGCCGGAATCACAGCAAATATCAAATTCCCTGTATTTAGTTGTCTTATAATTCCTTTAATTGTTTTTACAACAGCCATATCAACCTCCCTAAGGTATTTTTCTATGTCTCTTACTTTATTTGTTATCTTAAAAATACACTTTCACTTAGACAAAATCTGTCCTTGAACATAAAAAATCTCCAGAAATTTTTATTCTGGAGATTTCTCTTAATCATATGAACTTCTATCTATGCTCGTATGGAACCAAGTCAATAAACTATATTGGCTCGTAAGCTTCTTCTTAGTACGATTTCCTGCAAAATCCGTCACGATGATTTCATAATAATCTACCATCTTTTCATCTGCAGTAATCTCATAATACATATCAAACCATGAATGTGTATCAGAAAAATTCCAAAATGCCTTGGTTCTATCACCATAGATTACTTCTTTATTGCCGCATGTAACACGATACAAAATCACAGACTTCAATCCAGAACTTGCATTAGCTCCATTCGGGCTTCGTCTTATCTCATCATCCATATGCTGATTAATAATATTGTCCTGACAATATCCAAAAACCGTCACTCCATCTGGTCTCACATAAGTAATCTCTGTTCCATCGATACCAGGCTTTGTGCAATCATACTTTGTTGTAACTGACCGGCTTGAAGTATGACCAACATTGTCCGTAGCAGTAATATACCAAATATGAATTCCTTCATATCTTGCAGCTAATGTATAACTGGTACTCGTCACACCGGAAGCCACTACATTCCCGGAATCATCCTCAATCACAATGCTCCTAAGTCCAGATCCTGTATATGTTGTTCCAACCAGATAATCCGTTCCTGACACACTGATTACTGGTGCCACATTCGTCCAATCTGTCACTGTATTTTCTACTCCATGAATTAGTGGATTGCTATGATCGAGATAGATTGTGTCCGAATCAGTAGTCGATGTATTGCCAAGCACATCACTCATCCAAAGTCTGTAGTAGAAAACGCCTTCTGCAGTCTCTGTATAACTTCCTGAAACTGCACTTGTTGTACCATAATAATTCCAGCTCTGCACATTTTCCCAAGTCCTTGTCACATAGGAATATCTCTGCAAGATTACAGTTGATAATCCAGACCACGGATCTTGTACTGTAAAGGTCACTGTTCCATTACCTGCACTCCAAGAATTAGGTCTTGCTATTAGACTACTGCAATGAGGCCCAGTTTTGTCGAATTTTGTCGTTACCATCTTGCTACTTGTATGTTCCACATTATCCGTAGCAACAATTGTCCAAGTATGAATTCCTTGATAACTATCACTCAATATATAGTTTGTACTTGCCACTCCACTTGAAACTTGTCTTCCCGAATCATCTTTGATAACAATACTCCTCACACCAGAACCTTCATAAGAAGTCCCTAATAAATAATCCGTTGCAGATACACTTATAGTTGGTACAACCTTCGTCCATGATGTTACAGTGTTTTCTACTCCATATATCACAGGATTACTGTGATCCAAATAAATATTAGAAGATGTCTTTGTTGTCGTATTACCAGCCTTATCCTTTATTGTCAGCTGGTAATAGAAAACACCCTCCGATGTTTCTGTATATGTTCCGCTTTGATATGAAGTGGATCCGTTATAATTCCATGTCTTTACCGTACTCCAACTCTTTGTCACATCAGAAAATCTCTTTAACGTCACAGAAGCCAAACCTGACCCTTGATCTCTTGCTGTAAAGCTCACTGTACCGTTTCCCGCACTCCAATAATTGGGAACCGCACTAAAAGAACTACAAGAAGGAGCTGTTTCATCCTTCCAATATGCCTTCATCGTAACAGTTCCTCCATCTTGGTCATGCGTATAACTGCCACCCGGATAATAAGTTCCTCCAATGCTTGCCTTCCAATACTTAAATGTGTATCCAGTTCGTGTTGGTTTCTTTGAAGACAGTGTTAAAGTAACACCTTGTTTCTTTGTCTGATTGCTAGGAGCTCCACTTCCACTATTTGCATCATAATGAACCGTATGCTTCTGTGGTCGAATCTTTACTGCAGATACATAAGTAAGATAGCCTCCACTATACTTCCAAATACCATTTCCACTGTCATAATATCCCAATGCATTTAGCTTTGCTTTCGCATCACTTGCCGACAAATTGTAACCACCAACAGAGTTCATTGTTGCAATAGCACTCTCCAATGAACTTCCAAGTTGTGGATTGGATGTATTTAATACGGTAGTATCTGATGGACTCGAAAAAGTATGAGAACACGTATTTCCAAATCCTTTAATCGGATTCTTTGTTCTTACCGTAAGCACAATTGCATCCGCACCTGAATCATAGGAATAGTAAAATGTATAAACATTAGATCCCGTAATATCTCCTTGATCTGTATCACCGGTATCTCCAATATCATCTGCATAAGCTACTACACTAGAGCTAAGAAGCATTACCAATATAAGCAATATACAGTATAATCCTTTCTTAAATCTCGGCATTCGTATCCTCCTCTCCCCAATAATTGATTGCTACCTGCAAATACAGATTCTTTGTAATCTTCCACTTGTCATAGCGATAGGTCACTTCGGCATTAAAACAATCTGGAACCATGTTATGCATCCCATCCTCTGCCATCTGATATGTCACCTTGGAATCCAGAATCTCATCATATATCTCGCCGGACAAAAGTTTATTTACAGCACTGCAATCTTGATTGAATCTGTAAATATTCTGACCTGTGATTTTGTTGGTATCAGAATCATAGGTTACGTCTTTTAAATCTCCATCAAACCCATGCTCCTTAAGTAGAGACTCATACAACTGCCATCCACTCAACTCTTTATAAGTCACTCCAAACCCATCCATAAAAGAAATACGCTGACTTCCTTCTTCATCAAACAAGCCGTCTGCAAGAGATCCACTAAAATCTTCTGTATCATCTGTATCTTTCTTTAAATCCACATCAGATATCACGTAGCTGTCATACTTTGTATTAGAATTCCCATTCTCATCTTCAATGATGGTTCGTTCTACCAATTCAACTGTTACATAAGATGCATCATCAAATAGCTTCTTCGTATCCTGCGTCACGACTTCCTCATATGGCTCGTCCGCTACAGGTGGCACATAGATTGCATGCTCAATTTTGGGTGGTTCCATATCTCCCTCATAGTGCTTACTGTTTACCATCATATGTCTAAGAAACACAGCAGTAAGCACCATAATCGCTGTTGCTATAATTAATACTGGTAAAATATTGTTCTTCATCTCAAATTTCTCCTTTCTCTGAACTCATAAGTGGCAGAAACTTTCCGTCCTGCACTAATCCAAATCGTTTAATATAAGCTTTCCTACTGTTATAATCCTGCATTGCCTGCGTCATGTTTCTGGTTGCAAAATGTGCTTCATCTACAATCTCTCTGTTTTCATCCAGACATTGTAATGTGAAATACATATTTCCAATGACAGGCATCATCGCTGGCTGAATCACCGGTATCTGCGGAAAGAATCCCATCGGGCTAACACATTCTTTTGTCGGATAACTTGAAACTTTTATCTCTGTCTTGTCTTGCTTTTCCTTCTCTGCAAAATAATTCTCGTCTGAAAAATGGTCCATCATTTCTATCAGATGATTGATTTCACTCTTTGCCACTTCATCCACGATATGATGCTCTATAATAAGTTTCATGTTTTCCACATACATTTCCGACTGCATATCTATGATAGCTTCTATAATTTCCTTCTTACTCTGACTTTGTGCCATGTTATAGGACTCCATCAAAACCATATACTTTTCAGCAATTGGCAATGCTCTGTAATACGAATGCTTCTTTGTCTCTTCCAATACCAAAACCACACTTACAAGCCTGTTATAATAACGTTTGAAGTTTATGTACTCCGTCACCGTCAGAGTATTTCCAATATAATTCTCAAAGCACTTGGAAACGAAATTGAAATACATCTGCATTCCTTCCTTTTCTGCTTTTGTGAATGCTCGAAGCTCATATTCATCTGATAAGATGTCATTTGTCATAAACTGAATGAATTCTTCAGAAACCTCAGTCAGTTCTATCAAACTCTGATCTGAATTGTCATAAACATTCCCTTTCAGATTCTTGCATAGACCAAAGTACATATTTTCTTTTCGCTTAAGAAGCACATAGCAGCTCAAATCCTTACAGGGTAATACTTGTGTTGCCTCAAGGCTTCTGTCATAGAATGGGATTTCTAAGCACTTCGTTGTGGACACTTCTTTCTCAGCATCCTTTAATCTGTCCTCAATTTCCTTTTTCTCTTTTCTGGCAGATATCATCTTTCCTATGCGTTCCACAATATCTATCTTTTTCTTGGAATACTCATTTGGCATAGAAACGATGGATTCATCTAATGTATCCGGTTCCTCACAAGGCTCTTCTTCTGTCTCAAAAATCGACTTAGGAATACGTTCTATGCATTTCTCTACTTCTGCAATCTCAATCTGTACTGCCTCAATAAAAGCCTCATTTTTTCGTATTGTCTGCTCAATCTTCTCTTTCTGATAAGCTTCTGCGGTCATCACATGTGTCTTTGAAAGTCTGATAATATTAGTCGTCCTGTCAATATATAACCGACATTCCTTAATAAATTCGCGTAAACTTTTGGCATCAAAGTCCGATAACTCACTTTCTGAAAGCACCTTAATTTTGATATAAGAAACTGCGCTATCTGTAATATCACTAATTGCAGCTCCTTTTTGCTTTGCAAAGATGGAATTAAACTTTGTCAGTTCTCTTTTTAAATCGCAATCACTTAATCTTCTTTGCATGATTAAGAGCGTTTCTGCGTCCTTACTTGTATATACTTCTCCCGGAATGGCATTGATAATTTGTGCCATTTCAGGCAGTAAGCCTTTTACTATCTCCTGTTCTCTCATGCCATCACCTCTCGAAAAGCATTCTTACAATCATAAAAATCATTACAATTGAAAAACCCGGTACTACTGCAATACTACTTTGCTTCTCTAGTTTTTCTTTTCTGATAAGTGCTTCTATTCCAGCAATTCCAAAAGAAAGCAACAAAGCCACTATCATTCCGATAAGTTCCATAATCAGATATGCAGACATACCCTTTATATCAAGCGTTGTAATGGCAAAAGCCGCATAAACTGCTCCATATAACAAAAACACATCACTATCTCCGTCTCCCCAAATCTTAAGGATTCGCATGATGGAATATACAAATAAATGAAGCAAAAGAACTGTTATCACGAAAGCAGTGTCCTTAATACCAATGACTCCCATCAATATCCATGATAAAATCAAAACCATGCATGGAAATGCATATATCATTCGTTCTCTGATATCTGTTGTAAAGCTAACTGTCAGAAAGATAACTGTAGCCACTGCAATTGCAATAAAAATATCATATGTCATCTAACAGGACTCCTTTCTGTAAACGGTCTTAAAAATCAGCTTGTCCGCCTTACTATCCCAGCCTTCTATTTCAACTATCTCATCAATAGAAAAGTGACTCATATGAATCAGCACAAATGGCATAACGGATAGCATTTCCTCTAATGTTTCCATTGGATAGTCGCTTACATATCTGGCACACTGAGCCAGTCGCCTTACAGAAGTCTTGGCATCATTACTGTGAATCGTTCCAAAGAAACGTGCTCCTGTGCTCATGGCTGTTGTAAAAACATGAAGAGCTTCTCCACCTTTGATTTCGCCAATCACAAAGTTGTCAATATCCTGCAGCAAGCCAAGCCTAAGCTCATCTTCAAGAGTGAACTCTGTAATCACATCATTTTTTCTAACTGTCATGGTATGCTCAAACTGCATCTGTGGATGAACATTGGAATACAGCTCATCGGATTCCTGTGAGACCAAGATGGATTGATTGAATGGAATCCAATCTAACATGTTATTCAGCAATGTTGATTTTCCAGATCCCCCTCGTCCTGATATCAGGAACCCATAGCCTGCTAAAATTCGGTCTTTCAAATACGCCATCCCATCGTCATCAATCATTCCATTCTCTTTCAGATACTCCCAGCTCAGTTTTTCCTTTGGCATCTTACGAATATGTAGATTATTCTTATCCGTGGATGTAATATAGGAAAGCTGCACATCAATTCGCAGATAAAAAGCATCTACGCCTTTTCTGTCTGTGCAATGTCCTAACGCAAATTCCTCCGCCTTTCCAAGTCTGTGAATTCGAAGAATTCTGTCATACCAAGTCCTATAGTCCTCTTCTGAATAGAAGCTGACATCCGTTAGATATCTTTCTCCATTGGCTTTCACTACAATATGGTTGTAATCAAGCACCTTGATATCAGATACTTCCTTGGATAAAATCAGTGGTGTCAAAACGTAATATCCAAATATGCAGTCGCTCAGCATTTCAAGCAGACACTTTCTCGTCTCTTCCAAGCAGTTCGGGAAGTTCCTGTCCATATAATCCTTGGCTCGGTTCATCAGCATAATAAAATCCTGCTCTGTTCCGGTAATGCACTTTGTTACGAGTGCTGGATTCAGATCACATACATTAGCCTTTAGTTCCAAGAAGATATCCTGCAGCTTTGGGACTGAATATTTTGACTCCACATGATAAATGGCAGACTGGTCAATCAGCCTGCCATCACTTGCCGGCTCATATTCTAGTCGCATTTTTCCTCACCTCCTAACATACATTTGGGTTGAAAAAATGCTCATTACTAAATATGGCGCAAATTTCCTGTATTATTTTTTCTACTCACATTGCATTTTTTTATTCCATACTCACTTTGAACCTCATAGATACACTGATTGAATTCCTTCTCTGTCATCTTTTCAGAAGAGAATTCCTTTATGGTACGACCGTCCTTATCAATTACTGTAACCTCTGATTCGACACTTGGCCTTCCATCCTTTACTGCAGGTCTTGTCATTACCCGTATTGTGACATCACAGTTTTCTGCTTGAATGAATTTAATATCACTGGCACAGATACCATACTTTCTTGCCTCATACACTGCCTGACTATGCCCTATCGCATGGAAGAATGAATAGTCATCACATACGCCTTTCAGCTTACCATTCTCGACATACTTCTTGATTGCCAGATATTGTGAAGACAACTCCTTATCCTGTGCCTTTAGGTACTGTAGCTTTGCATTCAGTTCAAACACCAAATCTGCAACTTCTTTCACGCTCTTTCCATATCCCTGCTCTAATCGTTTCCCAAGCTCACAGTATTTTATGAAATCAGCTTCATACTCACTTTTCCCATATCGGTCGTACAAAAAAGCTCTTACCATATGCTGCTTCATCTCCTGATAAATGCCTGTGATAACCTTGTACTCCTTCATAAGTGATCGCACTTCTTTCTTCTCCGCAGAGATTGCTTTTCTTGCATCAACAATGGCATCCATAGCAGTTGTTGCATTATCTGTTCCTTTCGAATAATGATGAACAAGCTTGTAGACATAGCCCACATTTTTCAATTCATCTGCCATTCTTTTCATCTGCCAATTATCAATTCGTGCCTCATTCCAAGGATTACGCCCAAGACTAATCAAATGAATGGCTTTTCTTTTCTCGTTTAACGACATGTCTTTATAGGCTTTCATTTTAATCGGTGTGATATTTGCCATTACCTCAGGCAGAATATTGGCATAATAATCTCCTGCCTTTACGTCCTTAAACGGATTATATTTTTCTTCCAAGCGCCGTCTAATTGCTCTTATGGAATAATTCTCTCCTAGCTGTCCTGTTCGCATGGCAAATGGCATTTCTTCCGTCTGCACCGTAATATTCTTTCCTACATTAACAATTATCCCTTGGTCTCTTAAAAATGCGATAAAAGCATAAAATTCATCTGTCTGCTCAATGGCAATGTCTATCATTTCCCTTAGCAGAATCTTTCTTCTCGCTATTGGCATAGGATCCTTTTTCTTTTCCTTTTTCCAAGTTTCATTTGGAGTAAAACCATACTTCTCTGCAAGTGTATTTACGGTAGGTTCCATTACTTCCCTCATAAACTTCTTATCCATGTGAATCTTTTTCCCGTCCAGTCCTACTGTATTTATTATAAAATGGATATGAAGATTCTCCGTATTGGTATGTACGGCATACACCACCTGATGCTCTGGGAAAATAGATTCCATCAAATCATTTAGTAGCTGCATCAACTTTCCGGCATTCCTTGGATCTGACTCACTGGCATCCAAAGAAATAATGCCATGCGTTGCCACACGCCCATCCATCTTTCCAAAAAACTCTTTCACTTGCATCATTTCTTCTGTTGCATGTTTTATATCAGAAATATGTCTGCCACCAACATATAAGCCGGAAGCTGTCTTCATATCATTCACAACATACGTGATTTCATTTCCAATTTGATTCACATTGCCCAAATCTAGTGGTATGCCAGTTTTTTCCGGATTATCAATATACTCTATGGAATCCGAAATCTGAGCGGATGCACTTCTTGTTCCACTTCCTGCTTTTACATTCCAAACCTTTACAACAATTCCTTGTGCCATCGCATCCTCCTTAAAACGAAAGACCGCCACAATAGACGGTCTCTCTTACTTTCTTTATAGCTTCTCGTATTCAGCCAATACCTGAACAGTAATGTCTTCTCTTAACGATTTTGCCATCGGGAAACATACATCCTTGTATTCCCCTTTTGAATTTTGTTTGGACGGGAAGCCCACAAAGAGCTGTCCCGTATCTTTTTTCTCTAATACTCTGATCCCACAGACTACGAAATCACCATCCAATGTGATGCTTCCGTATGCCTTGCAGCTATCCGTTGGATCAGCTTTCATGAGCCTTACTTCTGTTACCTGCATCCAAACTGCCTCCTTATCTGCTCTTGCTGCGCTTTGGAGCTGATTTTGCTTCGTTCTCTGCCTCTGTCTGGGTCGCTTCCTGAGAAGCCTCCTTCGCCTGATCCTGCTCCTGCGCCTGCTTTTCCACCTGGGCTTTGTACTCCTCTATGATTGCTCCAGTAATATGAGCATACAGTTCCTTGCTTAATGGAAACGCAATATCCTCATAAGAGCCATCTGCTTTTTCTCTGGAAGGAAAGGCCACAAAATTGCGACCATTCTTATCTTCCATCACTCTGACTCCTCTTACTGCAAATGCACCATCAAGAGCAAAGCTTCCAATTGCCTTTACAGCATTGTCTGTCTTAAGTAAATTTAATCGAACTTCTGATACCTGCATAATAAAATCCTCCTCTTATCTATGACTATGTCTAGGACGGCTACCCTCTGTAGCTGCCTCTGTTGCTACATGATCCATTTCAGCTCCGGCTGCTTTCTTAATCTCCTCCATCGTTGTGTCTGCAAGAGACAGCTTCTTGCTTGCCGCATCAAAACGATATACATGATCTGAAAGCTGTTCTTCGGCAGAAACCTGAGAACCATTTACTTCTCTTACCATCTCTGATAAAGATTCCGGTGTACCCATATCCGTACTTACTGCGATAACCTCATGCACAGATGACGGTAAAATGTAAAGGTCTGTTCCAAGTTTCTCAGAAAGACTTGATAATGCATCCTCATAAAACATGGAAGCTGCACCATTCATCTTTGCAGAATTGGAAATCACATACATCTGCTGTGTCGGCGGCATTTCCTCGAACATCAACTGCGCCATATCATCTGGCATACCATCCTTGGAAAACATCTCACGCATGATCTCATTCATAGACTGAACACTCACTGGCAAGATTTCTCTTGTATTTACCATCGCAAGCTCGTGAATCTGGTCTGCAGTAACTCCCCAGAAACTCATATGTTCATTTCGGATTGTTATGCTAGCCATTCCATCCGCATTGGTTCCAAGTACCACCTTATAGATAAGCGCTAAATCTTCTCTGTTCTGATGAGGCACCTGAGCTAAAAGATTTGCATTGCGTTCTGCATTAACTGCAACCATCACAATCTTGTCCTTCACAAACTCAAAGTTCATGAAATCCTTGGCAATAGTTCCAAACTCCTCTGGAGCATTAATATTGGCAACAACTGTATGTGCAATCATGTTCATAACATCCGCTAAATCTTCGCCTTGTTCATACTTCTTGAAATACCCCTCAAGATACACATTCGGAGCGATGTTGCTTCCCTTTGGTGTTACCGTAAGCCCGTGAAGAATCAAACCGTTGTTCTTCTCCACTTCGTTTAATCTGATCTGTGCATCCTTTAACTCATCCGGTAACACCTCTGCAAGAGTCATCTGCACATAATCCTTAAATTCTGAAAAATTAAACATGCTTCTTCTCCTTTCTCTGCTTCATTTTTGCTGCGGCCATCAGTGTGTCGTAAACTAACAGTGCCGCCTTACTGTCAGATACCTTTGTGTAGTCAATCGCTACATTCTCTGTGGTTACAAAATCCATAATCTTTAATCTCCTTTCATTTTTCTTTGTTGGATTTGTTCCTTACACCTAACATTTGGGTTGAAAAAATCCTCATTACTAAACCAAGCAAAAATTTTTTCATTATCTTGCTTTTTTCTTTACCGGAGTTAAAGTTTCCTCACAATGTTCTGCCACCTTATCCATAGATTCTGTCTGCGACATTTTGAGCAATTGCTCATCAATTCTAGTAGTCAAATCATTTGCAGTATTCTTAATCAGCTCCAAATTCTCCTTAAGCTCAGACATCTCCCTGTCCTTACTCCAACCACTGATATAGCCAAAGGAGTAATCAGAAGTGTCCAGATTTAACATTCCAGAAACCCAGTAAGCGATAGACTCGGCTTGAACCTCATGGGTTTCTCTATCCCATTTATCCTCTTTTCCTCCGTGCCCAAGGGTTGCATGACCAATCTCATGGAGCATGGTTTTAATCGTTTGCAGTTCCGACATTCCTTCTTGCACAACAATTCTCATTTGAGTTGGAGAGAAATACCCGTTTGCTTCCCCAGGTACATCCTCAAATGTAATTGGCACCGGACTAACTGCTATAAGAGCTTCCTTTAGTCGCACATAATCATCCACACTGTCCTCTAGCCTTGTAACAAGTGATGGCAGAGGCTCACCTTCTGTCTGCGATAAATCAAAAACATAACATGGTCTAAAAGAATTGAACTCTCTTGTGACTATCTCTGTTACCTGTGTACCATCTGCCTTTAAAACTGGATGATTGTTCTCATCATATTTGAGTTCCTCTACATCTACTTTTTTCTTAACCGGAGCAATAATCATTATTCCGGTAGCGCCCTTTACCACATTTCGATTGAACTCGCCCCACTTCTTATATCCACACACATAGCTTGCCTGCGGACACTGTGAAGCAATCAAAATACAGTTGTTAATGCTGTAGCTTGGGAATTTGGACATAACCGCAATATACTCAGCCCACTTTCCGCTCTCATATATTTCCTTGATTCCGGCAAGCAACTTATCTTGGATTTCCGACATTCGTTCTTCTCTTGAAATCTTACTTTTTGCCATTCTGCTTTTCCCCCTTTGCTTCTTCCACATAGCACTCAATGGCAGCACGAATATCCACCACTGCCTCCATGACAAACATAACATCCTCTGGACGCATCTCTTCCTTTAAGCACAGACTTTTCAGATGCAAATCCACCTGTGCAATCTGATCTACAAGTTCCTTCTGCTTTATGCTGTATGGAATCGCCTTTCTTTGTGACGACAGAAGATAGCGAATATACTGCGACCGATTCATTCCATACTCAACACGTCGCTTATCAAGCCTTGCTAAATCATCCTCCGAAAGTGAAAGGAATAATCTCTTATCATTCATTTGTTTCACCTTCTTTCTGCTCATCATCCAATTCCTGTTCTGCAAAATCATCCATGCTAGAATCCTCTACTAATGCATGAATATCTACATCACCATCCATTGAATGAATAAAACTTGGTACCTCAATCTCGATATCAGCTTCACAGCCAGCCTCTTTTTTCTCATCCACTAACTTTTGGTCCATTGGACCAGAAATGGACTTTAATATTTTTTTTAGTGTGGTTAATGCCTTCGGAATCTTGTTCTCTTCCAACAGCTTTTTAAAATTCTCTAATTCTTCTACAGGCATCATTTTGAAGTGACATGGTTTTCCACAATAGTCCGCAACAACACTCCACTCTCCACACAGGAGCTCCTGAGCTGCTTCTCTTTTGATATGTGCTTCACTCGCCATCTGTACCTGCATAAGGAAAGCTCTCATGGTTCTGTAATTCCGATACTCTGCCGGCTTTTCGAATAGCTGAATCACATAATTGGCATTGATACCATGCTCCCCGGCAAACACCAACAATTCCTCCATCTGAGGATCATCATGAAAATACCAGAATGCATAAGTGCTAAGCTTCGTCTGATTATCCATATCCTCATCTGCAAGAAGCATATTGATGGACTTGATTCGATTGGCATCCAGACTTCTTACTTCCTTTTGATTTTTCTCAAGATTGGTCTGATCGTCTAGCCTCTTCTTAAATAGCTCCCCGCTCCTAAACCTTGCACAAATTCTCTGCAAATAGCTTTCCTCTGTGATTTCTGGTGGAATATCACCCGTGAACTGATAGATGCCATCTAGAACACCACCTGATTTTGAAACCAAATGCACTGCATCCAGTTCTCTTCCCGGATTATCATAGAAGAAATCTTTTGCAAGAACCTCCACCGGTTCGGATGAAATCGTCTTTGGCACCAACACCTTCTTGTCCATCTCCGCTGTAATCGCAGCTGAAATAGTCTTCTGCTTATCTTGCTGAGCCTCTACGAGTTGAGTTGTAAGCTTTGCGATTGTTCCCTCTTGCTTCTTGATTTTTGCAGTTGCTGCATTTAGCTGGTTATTCATATTTGTAAAGTTTTGTGAATGACCTGATTTAACAGGACCATATTCATCCTCTTCCTTCTTCTTTCTCTTTGGATGAATCTCTGCCTCGAGATTGAAATCTCCACATGCCTCTAACAGAAACTGCATCAGTGCTGCTTGATCAAGCTCCAGTTTTTCTTCTGTACCCGAAATAAATGCAATTTCACCATTCACTGCCTTCTTTCCATACTCGCTGGCAGAACTGGCAATCTTACCGGCATCTCTAAGATTTCTAACAAGATTCTCTTTAGACAGCGGTCGTTTCGATAAAGCCACATATACTTCATAGTACGTGTTCAAATTTCCGAAGATTTTACTATCCATTTGTTTCACTCCCTTCTGCAATCTTCTAAATTACATTTGGGTTGAAAAATATCGCATTACTAAAACTTCGCAAAAAAATAGACACAAGAGCTTTTTCTCGCCCTTGCGCCTACACTATTTCTTTTCCATTTACAATTCAGATTTTCTGAAAGCCATTCATTTCGAATGAACTGAACTCCCACAAAACGACAATCTGCTAATCGCAACCTTCTCATACCTTTTCAGATAATCTGAACTCTTGAATCCCTTGCAAATACTAGGAATTCGAAAAACCTGAACTTTTTTCGGATTCCCCGAACAACCACAGACTAAATGATTAACAGGATACGCCTAAAGTTGCATGAACTTTACGCCAAAAATCCGTGCTCCCATGTCGCCCGCCACTGCATATCAAAACTTCTGGTCCAATGGACCAAAAGTGAATCTCCTCTCATATGTTGACTGCAGGAACCCACAGCAGTGCTAGAAGGCAACAAGAAAGGCTCCCACTCTCAAACCATTAAGTCTGAAAATAGGAGCCTTCCGCTTAGGATGAGCTTAGCACTGCTGTCCCTACAGTAAACATATTCAATTCATTTCTCACAAGACTTGTTACTAAATTTGATACATATCATTCATCATCTTCAAGAGCTTCATCCAATGCCAATCTTGATTCCAACTCTTCTGTAGAAGGTAACATTGATGCAAGATCATCTGGAAGAAAGTTCGATAACTCATATGCAGAAATTGCTATCGGTTCATTAGAGCTATTAACTGCATATTTCGCCAATACATTATTCTTTTCCTTGCAGATAATCAATCCTATTGTCTTTCCATCCGCATTCGTTCTAACAATATCATCTACGATGTTTATATATGTTCCAATCTGTCCTATATCCCTTGATTTGAACTCTTTTACTTTTACTTCAACCACCACATAACAGTGTAAATTCAAATGATAGAACAACAAGTCAATGTACTCTTCCGTACCTTCTATTGGCAATGGATATTCTCTTCCGACAAAAGCAAATCCCTTGCCCATTTCCATCAAAAGTTTAATTACTTTCTCTGTTAATGCGTCCTTCAATTCGCGTTCATTATAATCGCGATTTACTGTTACAAAATCAAAGTTATAAGGATCCTTTGTTATTTCCTGTGCCAGATCTCCTGTATAGGCTGGCAATGTTGTCTTAAAATTACTAATTGCTTTTCCCTGCCGCTCATACAGATTTGTATCAAGAAAATTTAATAATACAGCTCTAGACCAGTTGTTTTTTATTACTTCATCAACGAAGAATAATGCTTTTTCTGGATTTCCTTTACACTTATCTACAATAACTTTTATATGCCCCCAAGGAATAGCATATATTTCTGCCCCAAGTTGGGGCAGATTTGTTATGTCCGATAATTCTGCCTCAACTTGGGGCAGAATTTCACCAAACATATCATAATATCTCTTCATATATCTAAGATTCGTGGTAGAGAACCCTTTTGTGCCCGGAAACATTTTCCTTAAATCCTCGCTCAAAGTATCAAAAAATGAGCTTCCCCATTTACTCTCAGCCTGCATTTCGACAATGTCTCTTCCAAGCGACCAATAAAACCTAAGCATTTCTTCATTTACTTTGATCGCAGCCTTAATTTGAGTCTTCTTGAATCTATTCTTAATATTTTTTAGCCATTTAATGTACTCATCATCTATTCTTATCATATCGTTCATAGTGTTTCCTCCGAATGTATTAAATATTCCTTCTGCTTTCATTTGATCAAAAGTTGACTTATATTCTATATTTCAATAAAATCATATTCTTTAACACCATACTTATCAATAAATATTCTTGCTAACTCATCACTTTGATAATAGTAAAATATCCATTTCTTATCTTTGTATAATGGAACCAAAATATCTCGATAATATTGTTCATCAACACCCATGAATGAATGACCAATTATCACAATTTCATCTATAAAAGCATCTTTCAAAAATTCTTTCAAAGTTTCATAGTTACTTTCAAGATTTTTTGAAAAAGCCCATCCTATCTGTTGTAAATCACTCTCGACATGAGATAAATTCATAAGCTTTCCACTACTTTTTAATTCGATACTATTTAGGTATTTAATCCATTCATCAACATTATTGTCTATTGATCCAAATTGAAATCTCTTTCTTCCGGACTCAAATATATCATTTAACAAATCCTCCGACGAAAATGGAAGTTTGGGTTTATACGGAAATCTATTATGAATATATAAAATATGTTTTTCGTCTACTCCAAATATGTTTTCTAATGTCGGAGTATAATTAAAAGTAATATACAGGTTATCTTGACATGACGTTATTTCTCTTACTATTCCATGATAATTCTCTCTAACCTCATCTTCTCTTCCGTAATACTCCTTTAGCAACCATTGGCAGAACCAATCATTCGTAAATTGAAACGCAATATCCTTAGGATCTTTTTTTTGAACTTCATTCGCAGCATTTATCTGGCTATATGACTTGTCCTTATTATAGGGATAAACATCTCGATCATATGCAAAAACCAACGCATCAATATACTTTCTCCCATCAAATGTTAATGATTGTTCTAGGTCCGACCAACAATCACCTTTTCTTGGCTCAAAAAAGTCTGAATCTTCTATAATCGATATAGATCTCCCACTATGAGTTAATTTATCATTCAGAAGATATTTGCGATAATTACCATATCCTGTCTTGAAACCAACATGTAAATCTAAACCATTACCACATATTACTAACTTCGTATGTATCTCTCCTTTGCGAATCCAGTCCATTTGACCAAAATCATTCTTTATATATCACATCGCGAACATCAATGTACACCCAGTCACCCTCATTGATGTTCTTCTTATATAGTTCTTTGTCAGGAACCTCAATAACAATTATCTCACCCTCTTCACCTCTTAATGTAACTTTGTCCACCGCGATATAATTGTCAGGACGCTCTTCACATCCATAACCTGGTTCCTGTATTTTTATTACTAAAAGCTTCAATTAACTATTACCCTTTTTAGAAAAAAAGATGCCATTAAGCATCTTCCTTTCTCATAGCCTTTTCGGCATCATCCCTGCTTATTCTATAATATGCCAATAATTCTAACACCTTTGGATCAAATATTGTTTCCTCATACGAATCAAAGACATTTGTGTGTATTATTTCTTTCGCTTGGTTTAACTGTTCTTCGTTCAAACTACAGAAACAGTCCCACCATTTTTGAGTAATACCAGCTTCCTCAAAATGCAAACGGTAGATAATCATAGCTTCCGGCATATAAAGCAATTTCTCGAATTCTGCTTCGTTTGCCCCAAAAGCTTTTTCAAAGAAAGATAATCCCTTTCCTACTTTTCCCTTTGTCGAATTTAATACAGCTTGTATTGTTCTTATGAATTTTCTATTCCAATGTTCCCCAATATAATCTCTATTACTGAAATACTCTGGATCTTCAATTGGATGATATTTCATCGGGAATGAGTATATACTTACCCCAAGTTTCTCACACAAATCCACATTCAGTTTTAATCTCTTATAAAGCTCATCTGGTTTATCTTTGAAATTATACAAAACATAATTTGATAGATTTGTATGACCATGTTGAACCGCAGTTCTAACTGCTTTTTCATATATTTCATGAAGTTCCCAATGATCAAACGCAATTCTTACTGGTCTAATTGGAATTTCAAACAATTTTTCCATGTTCTCATCCGTAATCAAACGAGAATCTATTCCCTGATTAAAATCAACAAATCTCTTTCGAGAACGCTTTTTACTATATATTTCCTCAAAATATGGTTTTACAGTTTCATAGGTTGCTAAGATTGCCTCTTTCTTAGCTGTATATGGTTCTAAAAGATAATTGCTTTCAAGCAGATCATAAATGTCCTGAATCTTTGAACCCATTTTTTCAATAAGCATTTTATACTCACGTACAACTCTTTTTATATATGCCTTTTCGTTGTAACCTTCTCGTAAATTTTTAACAGCTACTTCGAACATATTGGGCTCTACAAATGTTGCATCAGCTGTAAAACCAGCATTTTTTATCTCATCAATAATCTGATTAAATTGGCATGATGCCAAAACATTATTATCTAACAATAAGAGATCCTTTTTACCGCCAAATCTCTCACTTGCCCACTTTACTTGCTCTGCAATTGGCAAATAACTCTTATACTCTGGTTCTAGCTTAGGCACAGCACAAAAAGCACATTTATTTATGCAACCTCTAGTCATATACGCTAAATATCCGTCGCTTGCTGGATACTTATACTCTATTTCTTCCAGAATCGAATAATCTAATGGCAATGTGTCAATAATCATGTCATTATCATCCAAAATTCCTGGCTTACTCAAAGTTCCCTTATATGGTCTTATTCCTGTTGCTTCTTCTACTCTATCTGCCAGAATAGTAGCCATTACTCCGCCCACCATTACTCCCTCTGGAGTTTTGCAAAGCTGCTTTGCGAAATTAATGGTTTCAATAGTAATATCCCAATAGAAAGTAAACAAAGTGGTTATCCCAACTCTGTCATATTTTCTATTTTGTGGAAGAAGATAATCTTTGTTATAAAAATATTTTCTATAATACACAAGTAAACTCTTGATTATTGCATTTTCATTCGCCAACGGAATTTGATCAAATTCATCCTTCAAGCCCTTTTTAAGGTACATACAAATATGAGGCTTATATTTTTCCCAAAAAATTGAAGAATCATTAGCATATAACTGTGTCTTTAAGTCTTCATATGTATCATCTAAAACTAAATCTCTTAAATCTCCTTTGAAAAAGGTTACATCATCTCCAAGGTTCCTATAATATGTTGCAATTTTCATTAATCCCATAGGAGGATATTTATTCTTATAGTTTGGCTCGACAAGTAATACTTTTCTGCTCATTTACTCAACTCTTCCTGTATTTTTGCCACAACCATATCAGCCATATCTTTTGGTAATATTGCCTGAAGAATGGAATATATTCTAGAGATAAGCTTCTGCTCTCTCTTATTATATTTCGATAGGTTTTGTGTCAAATACTTTTTTTCTTCTTTTTGATTTTTTTCTTCTGGCTTAATTGGTTCAACAGTCGATACTGTTTTCGGATTTTCTGGTCGATAGCTTTCTTTTATCTCATTGAATACTCTATTCAGAGTTGTGCTCTCAGCCGCATCCTGTTCACGAAGTTCAATAGTACGAACACTCTTTTCTGCCTTTTCCTTTGCAACTTCTAAATCCTTCTTTGCCTTTTCTTTATCTCTTTCATCAACAAATCCGGCTTCGCTTACTTTTTTATCATATTCAGCAACTTTTTTCTCGTAATCTGTCTGTGATTGAAATGCTTTCTTTACCTGATTTGCATAGTAATAAGTCTTATACAACTCATTGTATAAAACCTGTCGTACTGCTGCTTCAAATTCCTTTATTGTAGCATTTGTTTTGAAATAATCTCTTCTTGCATTAGGAATTAATTCGCTATCAACAGCATAAACTTCACCGATAAAATAACAGTTTCCTCTTTGCTCTTTAAAAAATTTAGGTGATGCGCCTAATGTGTTCTCATCCCCGATTTGGATATTTTCTTTTCTAAGTCTGATACCTCTCATTTTATTCATAGGTTTAATCTGTTGTTCAAACTTTGAAATACCGAACCACATCCATGCCAATCTTCTTCCATCAGCTGCAAAGAACTCTCTAAACTCTACATCTTTAATCTCATCAACAACCTTCTTCGAATCCGGTGTTCCATCATAAATTTTGGTTTTATAAGGCTTGAATAAAGGATTTCCATTAACCTGAATTGTGTACTCATCAATTTTTAAACCATTATTTCTACAGAACTCATTTATTTTCGACTTATAAATAAACACATTTGCAAATGGAATCGGAGCTACTGATTCAAGATATTCAATAACGGCAGCCTTATCTAAAAGATCATCACTTTCTGGAATAATTCCTTCCATTATTACTTCAAAGTAATGGTCATCTACATTTGCTTTATTTTGATAAGCGTTGGTAATGTCATCAACAAAATCAGATGCTGATGGATGCTGTGTAGAATCTGCTAACACATTTCTAAGCTTCTTTCCATCCCATTCAATAACAGATTCTATCTCTTCGCCCTTATATGAAGATTTAAAGATCAAAGTATCACAATATCCAACTCCTGCTAGCCTGCCAATTCCACGGAAACCTTTGTCCTTTGTGCGGTCTTTTTGAGAATCTGCAATATCTGTCAGTACTTTGACAAACTTCTCTGCAGGTATTCCTTTGGCATTATCGTTTATAGTAATTCTTCTTTTATTATATTCTATATTAATGTCAATAAATGCATCATTTTCACTAATAAGACCTTCGGCAATTGCTTTATCTATTGAGTCTGCCGAATTCTGTATATACTCACGGTACACCGTATATGCATTTTCATACATAGCAGTGGTTAAATTTTCAATAACATTCTTTCCAATCTCAGCCATATAGTATTTTCCTCCCTATTGTTTGTACTGCTTATATATTGGCTCAGGAAACTTAATACTAAGCAAAGATCTAAAGATCGGATTCTGAACAATATATTCACCCTGTTTTAAGCGTGTCATCATGTTTTTATAAACAGAAGGAACAAACTTATAATCTGGTTTTGCAATTTCTATTGCATTAGTTCGTCCATAAGCATGAGTAGAACAGTTTCCTGTTACTCTTGAATGTATTGCACTTCTAAACTGCTCCGCAGAAAAGAGGATAATTCCCAATGAACGTCCTCTCTCAGCAATATCTAATACCTGATGTAATATAGGTGATGATTTAGGCGTATCTTGTGATGCATACTTATTTAACTCATCAATAAAAATAACTACTTTCTTTGGTGGATTTACATCGTCGTCCTCACTATACTGGCCCAACTGCAAATCATATATTGTTCTAATTGCATCACCAAAAACGAACCCTTGCATATCTTCGTTTAACTTGGCAATATCAATAACATGAACCTCATTTTTCTTTATATGTTTTAATGCATCTTCCAATCTTGTTTGTTCGTTGTCATCTGCAACACGACCAAACATTGGATTATTATAGATTGAGTTTCTAATAATACGATTAAACTTTCTCCAACTACCAACAGAAATCTCATCATTTTTCTTTCCTGCCTGGCAATTTTCTTTTACAACTTCCAAAAAATCCGACCAATCATCTAATCCTTTGAAATCACCCTGTTCATTCGCAATGTAGTTAATTATTGAGTCCATTGTCTGATTTGGATCATCTATGCTTGCAAATAGCATGTCCAATTTTTTCATATCATCTTCACAGTCATATTTGTACAGCTTTGCATTTCCATTCACTCTTTGTTCTTCATATGCCTCTTTTGGAAGATATGTATTTCCTGTCTTGCTTGAAGAATAAGGATAATAATAATGAACATTTCTAAAGGGAAGTGTAGTCAATCCAAGTTTTTCATATTGACCATGAACTCGCTTCTTATCGCTTTCATTATCAAATTCTGCCGGCTGATCAATAGCTAACAAATCCTTTCCTTTTACATTAAAGAAAACGAAAGCCACATCATCATCTGAATCTGCTTCATAACACTTGTCCTGAATAGCTTTAAGAAGAAACATTGCATAAGAAGTCTTTGCTGCAAGACCTGAAATACCTGAAATATTCAAGTGTGCTCCTTCTGGACCAATTAAGAATCTTGAATCCATCTTAACAGGAAGGGTAATTTTGTCCTTATTGTTATACATTTCTAAGTACCCGCAAGTCACTGGATTTTTTACGTTATTTAATCCCAATGCCTCTGCAACTTCTTCCTCTCCTGCCAACTCAACTTTTGCGTCGTTAAGTAACGGAATATAAATATTTTTGTTATTTCCAATTACGCTAGCCTTAACATAGTTCATTCCAATCCTATGCGTTCTCTCTATAGAGTCAACCTGGCCAAAATCGTTAGATATATAATCTGCAAGAAAATTTGCAGTATCAGTAATATGAGAAATTTCCTCAATAACTCCATAAGATACACTATTTTCTAAATGTCCAATTTTTACTACATCAAACGGATTAAGAATCATATCCTTGTTTGTCCAAAAATAGAAATTATCAATTGTAGAAGGATTTTTTTCTGTAGCAATAACTTTCCCGATTACTTTTCCCATTGTTCCATCTCCTAAAATAAATTCATAAACATAGTCGTGCTCATATATTTGCTCTTGGCATAGCACTCTGTAACATATACCGGATACAGATGGTTTGCCCACCTATTGTCAGCTCCATAACAAACCGGATTTCTCTCGTTAATGATATTAGCAGTGATAAGATCGACTTCTTCTGTATCCAGCCCATTTTCCATCTGTTCTTCAGTGGTGAGTATTTTTTCTATTTTTAAAATTCCATCAAAAGTATTCAATGTATACTTTTTATCTCTAATCCGAACATACCACACAGCATATGCCATACCCGGTAATCTCTCTGATGTATACATGCTAACTGGAGTACGATGATATAATGGTAAGTTTGCAATAACATTCGAATTATTCTTTCCATTTTTATCAACACAATTCTCTGGATTAAAACTCTTCGAAACCCCTACTACAAAAGAAAAATATCCTGCAAATTTTCTTTTTTCTCTAGAATTCTTTATATCATCTACTTTATATTCAAGCGACCCGTCTTTTAATAAGTAATTATTTGCATTTATTATATGTTGTTCAACCATTTCGCTTACCATTTTGACTTCACGCTTTATCATCAAATCTTGAATAACAGCAATTGCTTTATTCTCTATACGCTCAAACTCATCCTTTTTTGTAGAATAAGGTATAACATCCGTGAATTCGACGTCATTTTCCTTGAGCCTGTATCCTTGCTCATTAATTTTCTTCTTCAGATTTGGAAAATATGTTGATGATTTCCAATCATCCCGATTTGCAGCCTTAGGAAGTGCTATCGCAAGTCTTCTTTCAAACTTAAATGGCTTCATTTCACCATTAACTCTTGTACAGCAACTAATTCCAACCTGACCAGCGACTATTGGATAAACTTGATTCTTATATGCTATATCATCAACCTTATACGTATGTCTGGATCCGTCTAGGAAATAAGAGAAAAGTGGTTTTTCTGACATTAGCATAGCCGCTTCCTCTCTCATATCCTTAGCCTGTTTTGGCGGAACGGTTTCCCCATATTTTTTCCAAGTTATCTGTTTATTATCATCATAATCAATAGACGAAGTCTCAGCACTATCGAAGCAATACTTGTAAGTCTTATAGCTTTTCCCATTCGTTTCTGATGCAATAATATCTAAAATCTTGTTACCCATAATTCCGCATCATCCTTCTTGTGTATTTACCAAACAAATATCACTTATTTGGCATTCCAAAACCTTACACAACCTAACTAAAACATCAAGCGAGACCATTTCATCTTTTGAAAGCTTTGCAAAAGTACTTGAACTTAAGCATGCCCTTTTTCGCAGTTCAGTCTTCGTTAAGTTTCTAAGTCTCATCAAATTCCATAGATTTTTATATGTAATCATTATTTCTCCCCATACATATAGACATACTTCTCACAGAATATATTATATGAAAAAATTGTACAGTTTTCAACAATCATTTTCGTCTTCTCGAAACTCTTATTGTGCATCGTTCCGATAGGATACAATTAAAGACTCAACAAAAAAGCAATTGGCATATTCGGTCAATTGCTTTTTTACCAATATATATTTATTTCACAACCCTTATTTTAGGCTTTTGGGGAAACTTCTTCTCTAGCCAAGGCAATGTCGCATTAATCCAAATACATAACTCTATCATAACTGCTATTCCCAAGATAATAATCTTCACAATAATTCTGGCAGGTATATTTCCTATATAATCAGCAAATACCCAAAACAAAGCTGTAAACATGACCACTCCTACCACGCAAGGGATTGCTGCAATAATCGGTTTCATACTAAAATACCAATACACTACAACAAACAGTGCACACAGAAACAGTGTTCCCCACCAACTCGCATCCGGAAACAATTTTTGATGTAGCGGTATGCTCCACACAATTGCTGGAATAATATTTACCATCGGCAGCTTATAGTTTTTTTCATATCTGGGAACAGTTCGCTCCTCCACAATATACTTTGCCATATTCCACTCCTTCTACTCCGAATCTACTTCGTCAGTTCAGCATACTTTTCTTCTGCAGTCATTCCTCTATTCTCAAGTATTCCGACGAATGCTCTGTAACTCTCATTGTCTATGTCAATAGTTTCGTGTCTGCTAAATCTTTCAGCAGAATTATCACGAATAACTTCCCATAACAAATAAATACTATTGCACTGCCCTTCGTCCAGATTGCAGCCCGTTATAACCTTACATGCGTCCTCTAGTATCATAACGCCTTCTGCAGCTTTAATCAGCTTGATAAAATCTTTCCTTTCCATAAGACTCTCCTCTTCGTTTATAATACGATACTTCACTACCTATTACAATCACATTCACAGCTTAATAGCACCATACATATCATGATTAACCTCTGCCTGATAATAACTATTAATCGTATTTGGAGCATTGTATAACGCTGTAATCAGATATGCTCTGATGTTTGATATTTTTGTGGTATTGTTGTTCATGCAACTAATCACATACTCCAAATGACTTGATGTCAGCTTAAGGAATTTGCTCTTAACCAGATTGTAAGGATAATCTTCTCCACCTATGCGTATTGTTTTTCTTGGAACACATACCACATCGCAAATCAGCTGATACAGTTCCTCGTAAGCGTCTCTGTCTCTCCATGTCTTGCAACTCATCATAGCGTCATATTCAATATTTTCACGAATTAGCTGCATATATGCTTCTACTTCATCCATCGGTTCAACCTCTCTTGATAGAGTGATAGGATGGTTATTACTCAATTCAGTATTACTTAATTCTTTATTATTCGGGTCCATATTCTGTACCACCGCTTGTCCACTTTCTGTACCTGTACCGGTCATAGATTCTGACTGGTCATCTTTATGTACTGGTCTAATTTCTATACCGGTCTCATTTTTGTGCTTGTCTAATTCCACTGGTACGCTTTCTTTACTGGTACAATTATTAGACCGGTCTAGTGCGTCGTCTTCCCCCTTGGATGCAGATTTACTTTCAGAAACAAAATTCTTCACATAAATAATATTGGCAAGTCCACTTTTCTGAACCATATCTATAAGTCCTATTGCCTGAAGCTCTTTTAAGAGTCCTACCGCAGTCATCTTACTGCAATTCAGATCCTCCATGATGCTCTTTACCGCATACTTTATGTATACACGATTTTCTTCATCAAACCAGCCACTTCTAGCCGAAAGTCCCATACGGTCTAACATGAGACCGTATAGAAGCTTGGCGTTGTTCGATACTTCCTTGAAGCGATTATCTGTAATTAGAGCCTTTGGCAAGCGATAGAACGTAAACTGCTCTGCTTCCTGCCCATAATAAAATTCAAGGTCTAATCTCTCCATTAACGCTTCTCCCCTTTCTCCTTCCATTCATCTAACAATCTGACGATAAGTTCCTCTATATCTTCATTTGACATGTCCGGCGTAAAATAGTTGTCCAGTTTCTTTTGATTAAAAACCACCTTACGTGGCTTTGTTTTTTTCTCTGATAGGAAATCCTTCAAAAACTCCTCATTCAAATATCCTTTTCTGGATGCATCCTTGATTCGCGCGCTCTGCTCCAGACTAAGTGATACAAACATTTTGCTGATCACTTTATAAACCAACTTCTGATGTTCCTCTGGGATAAAGGAAAGATCCACGCCCTGTCTAAGGCTCAACTTTTTCTCATCCACCATATTCAGCAAATCTTTGTCCAAACTTGCCAAGCAAATAAGCCTCTGAATGGTCTTCATGCTTTCTCCTGCTTGCTCACTCATTTCCTGCAGGGAATTTCCCTGGGCCTTGCCCTGATGCTTCATAGCTTCATATTTCATACGATATGCTTTGGCTCTTTCACTTACCAAGATATCCTCTCTTTGGATATTGGCATCCACCATAATTACCACTGCTTCATCGTCATTACAATCTCTAACAATAACCGGCATGGTATCTTTGCCTGCTAGTTTGGATGCATGTTTTCTACGATGTCCAGATATAAGTTCATATCCTCCCGCTTCTCTAGGTCTTGCAATGGCCGGAACAAGCACTCCATACTCTTTGATACTTTCCACCATCTCATCCATGTTCTCATCATCAACTACTCGAAACGGATGATTCTTAAAGGTATGCAAATCAGATAGTGGTATTTCCACTACCTGACCTTCCTTACCTTGCACTCCTCCGGATGCTGTTTCATCCTCTGTACCAAACATTTCCTCATAGCTGCTAAGCTTTATTTTTTCTCCAAGTCCTCTTTTACTCATATGACAAAATCTCCTCTACTATTTTTCCGTAGGCTTTTGCTACCTTGCAATTTTTATCAAACATATAGATACTTGCACCTTCTGCTGACGCTTCCGCCGCTTTTACAGAGAAAGGAATCACTTCATCAAAGATATGGATTTTGTCGGCATAATGTTCATACAAAACCTCTGTGATATCCTTTGCATTATTGGTTCTATAGTCCACCATAGTAATTAAGATTCCCATGATATTAAGCGTTGGATTCATCTTGCGTCTTACTCTACTAATCGTTTTCAGTAACTGCTCCAACCCTTTCAATGGCAAATAAGCTGCTTGCACTGGAATAATGATTTCATCTGCGGCAACAAGCGCATTCAGTGTCAGCTGACCTAAGTTCGGTGAGCAATCCACAAGGATGTAATCGTAGTCATCTCTTATCAATTCAATATATTCTTTCAAAACCGTTTCTGAACTCATGATTCCTACAAGAGATGTTTCTACTCCGGAAAGTTCAATATTTGCCGGCATCAAATCAATTTCCTCTTTGTGATGGATAATTCCTTCCGAAAGATCAAATTCCTCTTCATTCAGCACCCATTCCATAATCTTTGATAATGTAATTTCAATCTTGTCCGGTTCTGGATATCCAAGTGCCTCCGTGAGAGATCCCTGAGGATCATTGTCAATTAGAAGTACTTTCTTGCCTGCTCTTGCAAGCCCAATTCCTAAATTCACTACAGAAGTGCTCTTGGCAACTCCTCCCTTTTGATTTGCACAAATTAATACCTTACACATTTCGATACTGTCTCCTCTCCATAAATTGTTTTTTCTCATTTTTTCCTTTGGTCTCTTCGTTCACTTTAAATGCTTCCAAAATCTCAAGCATTGTACGAATTGATGTCAGTAACTCCTCATCCATTTCCGATGCATCCTGAATTCTTCTAAGTTCATGCAAAATGGCATGCAACTCATCTCTAAATGTCACAAGCATCATAGGATTTCCTTTAGCAACTACTTGCTGATGAAGCATACTATCAATAAGATAGTCTTGCTTTGTAGCATATCCGCAAAGTTTCCAACGTTTATCCAATTCAGCAGCTTCCTCTGGTGATCCTCGAAACGCAATTGTTTTGTTTCTCCACCTGTTCTTATCATCCTTCTTCTTTTCCGACATTGAAGCCCTCCTTCCACTCATCATCTAAAGCCTCTGCCATTTCTCCCTGAACTGATGGGAATAAATGCGCATATCTATATGTAATTTTCTCGGACTCATGGCCAACTCTGTTGCCAATTGCTACCGCCGAAAATCCCATATCAATAAGTAATGAAACATGGCTATGCCTTAAATCATGAATTCTAATTCTCTTAACTCCGCTTTCCTTCACTCCTCTGTCCATTTCGTGATGCAGGTAAGATTTTGAAATAGGAAAAATTCGATCTTCTTGCTCCAATCCATAAATACTATCAAGAAAATCTCTCATCTCCTTTGCAACTGTATCAGGCATTACAACTTTTCTAATACTCTTCTTTGTTTTTGGCTTCGTAATAACATCCTCACCTTTAATTCGCTGATAAGATTTTGTAATGGAAAGCGTATTTGTTTCAAAATCAATATCTGCAGGAGTAAGCGCTCTAAGTTCTCCCAAACGAATTCCACACCAATACAAAAGTTCAAATGCCATGTAAGAATATGTTTTATTTGCCATAGTTGGTATGAACTTCATGTACTCTTCTTTCGTCCAGAACAACATTTCATCAGAATCATATTGTCCTAACGCCCCTGCGATACGCACTGGGTTATTTGGCAATTGATAGAAACGTACTGCATGATTAAAAATGCTAGAAAGCTGAGCTTGTACTGTCTTGAGATAAGTCCCAGCGTATTCTCCGCCATTTTTTTTGCTAGCTTCTCTCATGGAATTTTGCCATTGGATAATATCTCTTGGTGTAATATCCCTCATTACAAGATTCTTGAAATAAGGTAATAGCTTTGTTTCAATTATGTGTTGCTTAGAGCACCAGGTATTATATCTGACCTTAGGCTTTATATCCTGCTCATATATTTTGTAAAAATCACCGAAAGTCATATCCAAACTACTTGCCTTTTGAAGTTTGAAATGAATTTCCCATTCCTGTGCTTCTTTCTTTGTTGCAAAACCGCGTTTCAACTTTCTGCATCTTTTCCCCGTCCAATCCACATATAAAACGGACGCGTACCATGTGCCACGATTTTTATCTTTGTAAACAGCCATCGCATTTCCTCCTATTCTTTTTCTACTAAGCCATAAAATCTTTCTTCAAAGTACTTTCTACTAACTCGACCGGTAACTGTTAAATAACCCTTTTCTTTTAGTTCCGAATTAAGTTCTTGAATCAAGCTATAGGCTTTGGATTTGGAAATGCCAACTATCTCTTTAATCTCATCAGCTGAGATAAAACTATCTGTTTTGTACATAATCAACCTCCTTGGTGCTGTATTTGTTATTTCAAAATACATTTGGGTTGAAAAATTCCTTATTACTAAACTCAACTGAAAAAAATGTGTTTTTTGGAAAAATGGATATGTTTTTAGAAAAGTGATGTCCAATTTGGACAAATGAAATTATTCAAAGATTTGTTTCTTGATATCTTTTGGCACTAAAAAGTGTATCAAAAGTGTATCACGAAGGCATAAAGAAAGCCCGAAACCCTTGATTTTACTGGATTTCAGGCTTTTGTGGTACTACTCGAACTCTTCTAGGTAATCATTTTATACCGTATCATACAGTATTTTTTCGCATCAAACAGTCTCTCCTGTCTACATTTTCTCGGAATTTTTGATGTATATAAAAGCTATTGGCACGGTTTTGACACCTCAGGTTCTTGGTGGCACGTCTTTTCGGTCTTGGAATATATTGCATTTAACATATCCAGAATTTGAGCTTTTTGTTTATCGACTTCATTCTCCTGAGGAACTACAACATCAAACAAATATGCAGCCGCATTAATTATTTCCATTAGAGAAGAAACAAAAGAAATATATTCCATTCTCATCTCAGCAAACTCTTCATTTGAAACTTCAAAATTGCCAGTGGTCATTCCACTGGCAATATCTCTTAAAGTAAATCTAAGGTCTTGTACTGCTAAAACAAGGCTCTCAATATGTTTCTTATTACCTACTACACAAACAGTTGAGTAGATACAGCTTTTGGCAATAAAATCCTTCTTATGCATACCACTTACTTTTGCTCTAGCCTCAATTAACTGTCGTTCTGACTCCGATGGGCGAAACGACAACGTTTTCCATTTATGAATTCCTGGCATATCAATCTCCTTTTGCATAAAAATCATCTAAACGATTAGCAACATCTTTCTTATTCTTCTCAATCGCATGAACATAAGTGTTTGACACAGTTTTTATAGTATCCCCCAGTCTGTCTGCAACTGTAGCTATATCAACTCCCATGCCAATAAGATTACTTGCATGACTATGACGCAAATCATGAATTCTAATAGTCTTTACCCCAGCCAAGTTAGCAACCATTGGGAACTTCTTCTCGTAGAATCCTTTACTTCTGTAAAACAACTTATCGTCAGGAAATCTACCATACAAACTATTAACATACTCTTGCATTTCCTCTAAAACAAACTGAGGAAGTTTTATAATTCTAAAACTATTGTCAGTTTTAGTTGTAGTATATTTATCTTCTCTTCTCTTTCTATAATAAGTCTGCTTAACAAATAATGTACCTACTACAAAATCTATACTACTAATTTTCAAAGCCATCATCTCTCCTAATCTGATTCCTGACCAGTACATAAGTAATATAGGATAATATAATTCTGGATACTGCACTGCATACTTCATAAATTGATTATACTCTTCAAGCTCCCAAATCAGCATTTCACTAGCTTTGGAATTTCCCATATTAGTAATTCGCTTAACTATATTATCTGAAATGTAATTTTTCTTAAAAGCATAATTCAATATTGCATTTAGCTGAGCTTGAATTGTATATAAATATGTGTCTGAAAATTGATTAGACTTTATAATTTCCAATTGCCACTCTTCAATTAAATCTGCATCTATCTCTTTCAAATTGTACTCTTTAAAAAATGGCAGGATATGCATATACACTATATGTGTCTTAGTTTCCATAGTGCTGTCTTTCACTTTGACTTCAACACTATCAAAATACACCTTTACAAGACTTTCAAAAGAAATATCATCTGAACGCAATGCAAGTTTCTTGAACTCTGCCATCCAGTTCTTGGCTTCAGTTTGCGTCTTAAATCCACACTTTTTCTTTCGGCAAGACTTACCACGCTTATTTTTATATCTGAACTGAACATACCACAATCCACTTTTAGGGTCTTTATGAACACATGGTACTGATTTAGCCATTATTCATCACCACCTTTCTGGTCAAGAGCATAATAACGCTCCAACAGATAAACTCTAGGGATTTTACCACTAATTACCATATATCCACTCTTAACTAACTCATTATTAAGTGATTTGATAATCCTGTAGGCATACGCTCTCGATACCCCTAGCAACTCCATAACATCATTAACATTGAAAAAAACTGTATTCGACATAACTGAATACCTCCTATTTATAGACGTATCCTTCCGAAAAAGAAGAATCGCTATTCATAGAGCAACTCTCTTATAAACTCAATCTTGAACAAAAATAAGATAATCTTTCATACACTGTCTCCAAAATCAATAGACTAAGTTAATATGGGCTATAACTCTCCATATATTATGATTTTACTTATAAGCAACACCAAAAACTCCGAAAGTATTACCTAAAAAGTATTAATAATCTCAAGCATTTATAGATATTTTTATAATAATAACCATCTTGCAGTCTTACAGTAGCTCTATATACTATCAAAACATTTAGAAATCCACTATATTCAATCTACCCCTGAGATTAAACCAAATGAGTCACAGTTTTAGCCAAAGCATCTTCTATATTCTTTTGACTGATACCTATATATTTTTGTGTAATGCTAACGCTTGAATGTTGAAGTAGGATGCAACAAAGTTGAATATTGCAGGAGTTATCCTGATACACTTTAGTAATAAAGAATTTTCTAAAGCTATGTGAACCATATTGACGTAAAGGCAAATTCATTTTGGTAAATACTTTATTTAGATGCCTTTCAACCTGTCTTGGAGTAATATCAAATAATCTTGCTTCTTTTGAAATACCTGAATCCAAAGCATAATTTTGAATAAATGAATAGACTTCTATTGGAGTAGTAAATCGACGTGCCTTTTTTGTCTTTTGTTCAACAATATCTAATCTGTACCTATCACCATCCTTAATAAATGAACTCATTCTAAGTGACAAGCAATCTCCAAGTCTTAATCCCAATGTGCCTTGCAGGACTGCTACTGTCGCAATTCTGTTATTGGGCTTAACTTTTGTTCCATTCAGCTCAAAGCCAGTACGCAGTAAAGATACTGCTTCTTTATATTGTTCTTCAGTTAACGCAACACAACGCTTATTCATACAACACCTCCAAAATATCTATTTACAAAGAGGTCGTTTAACAACGCACTTAATATGCTATTATCACTTCCTAAATACACGAACTGACTTAAGCCTTTTGGAAAAGCCCATAAAATAAGGCTATGTCCTTTTTTAGATATTTTACGACTTAAAATTCAAGCCCGTATTTTGAGCTGTGTGACCTGAAACAGAACCCAGTCGAACTATTTACCAATAAGCAAGTAAATTGCGTTATAAAGGCTTTGTGAAAGTCACGACATTTTTTGAAGCATAAACGACCTCGCTTGTGGTGTTGTACTATACCTCTGAATTCCAGTGATTGCAAATCATTTCTTCAGAACAGCTTAAAACAAATGAGTTTCTACTATATACATAATGAAAAAACAAAACCAAGCAAAAATTTAATCAAATAATTCTCCTAAAACGCTCCAAACACAGGAATTTCAACGATAAATCCTAAAAAATAGACATAATTGTAAAAAATTTATTTAGCCAATAGCCATACGTTACAAAAAATTTTTAATCAAATTTTTCTCAAATTTTTTGATAAATTGCGTTAATCAAACTTACACTTTATAAATTTTAGTAACTTCAATATAAAAAAGCTTTGTTACAGACTGGCAAGCGAATCAGTTAATCAGAACAAATTCATTCACACCATAATGACTTTAAGCAAAGCAGAATGTGTTCAAACACAGAAGTTTTTCTGCAAACACCATAAGAATGCATCAATTCAAACTCACTTAGATGAAAACAAATCAGTATTTACATCAGAACAAAATAAGAATTGCTCAAGACAGAAATAGAAGAAATTGAATCAAATAAGTTTTAACTCTTTTCAATTCAGAACAGATAAAAAGAAAGAGTCCAGCAAAATCGCTGAACTCCATAAGCAACTATATAAAAATATTTTTCAGGGATACCCATGCCTCTCCCATCTCATCTGTATATACTGTATTACTCATATAAAGTAATCCATCTTTGTCTCTTACAACCCCCCAATTCAAATTGAGGTTTTCAGCATAAGACTTCAAAGCTCTAAACTTATTTGGTGCTTGCAAATCAATATTCTTATCTTTACCTTTTGACTCGCCACCTTTAGTCTCAATAATCCATATTGAACCATCAAGCAATTTTACGATATAGTCTGGATAAAATAATCTCTGCTTAAGTGATGCCGTCATATATAAAATAGAAAAATACTGTTGACCTGAGTCACCATTCTTATATACCCAATCAATCTTATCCCTATGTTCTTCACAATATCTTTCAAAAAGCATTTCTGATGTACTACGAACAACGGATGTGGAATACCCCGATGTATAGCTCTTATATGCATTTGTCAGATACTCAACCTCATCCTTAACTGTAATATCATATTTGTAAAAATCCTCTTCTGGGATATGAAATGGCAGTCTCTTAGCATTTTGTGGCAGTTTAGTTTGATTATCAACAACTTCTGCTGCAATATTTCTAAAGTCTCTACGCAGATTATCATCATTATTAATAATAAAAGCATAAAAATCAGAAGTATTAAGAGCCAACAGTTTATGTTTGTTATCTCCCTTACTACGGAACAATCTCTCAAGAATCACCTTAACAATATTAGTCTTTACCCCTAACATTGTCTTTAATTCATCTATATAATGGAGCAGATAAATACCATGTTTATGCGTATCAATCTCTGTGCGAGTTATTCTATAATAGTTCTGATTATCCTTAACAAGAGAATCTGTTTCTGCAAATACACCTACCAAAGTCTTTCCAAGCATTTCCTTATCAAACCTATAACCACCCAACTCAGCTAATTTTTGCTGATTTCCAGCTTTATCTTCTGTCAGCTTATAGGTATTAACAAAATGCTTTCTAACTCGTGTATATAATTCACGCTCAGATATTCCAGCAAAGTCAAGATTTGCCAGTTCCTTATCTAAGGTAAAAACTTTGCACTTATCTTTCAAGAATAGTCGATGCGATACATACGCTTTATCTATACTGGCAAGTAACCCAGCTTTATATTCCTCATCAAAAGTGTATACATAACAATAGTCCAACTCATTAATTTCATAATGACATTGCTCTGGCATTCTTCGTATTCGACCAACGGTCTGAATCTGAAACGTCTCTGTTCCACCTTCACGAAGTTTTACAAGAATCTTCGCTCTAGGACAATCCCATCCTGTTGAAATAGCTTGCTTCATCAAGAGAAAAACAGGAGAACCATTATTAGCAGTAATATCATCAGTTAGGTCTTTCTTATCTTCAGACATCCACTTGGCAACCATGCCATTATCGTAAGTGTACCCCATATCTGCCAGCTTTTTCTCTACCAGCTCAATACGTTCTGGCTGACCACTTGGAAACTGAATTAATACAAGTGGTCTTATATCTTTGTGCAAATCAGAATATGCCTTTGCAATAGACTGCCTTTTCTTGTCTGCAAGCTCAATCAATGTATCATCATCTGCATCACTACCATCAGCAATACCTTCATTTACACTAATTGCCTTTGTAATCAAACCTTCATCGATTACATCCTGCTCATCAATTTCATAAAACTCATAACTTTTGTTCTGAGTTGTAGTTGCTGATACACGTATAATATGTTTTGCAATAAATGCATCTATAATAGCCGAAGCCTTAGATGTATTATTTGAATGCTCCTCATCGATTATACAGATAAACTGAATTCCATTTCTACGAGCTTCATCAATACGTTCAAACAAATTCTTGCGTTCTGAGTCTCTGATAGCAGTATTACCTTTCTTAGTAACAAGCTCCCAGTTAATGAAAGTTGTACTTTTCTCCTCAAACCCAGAAGTAAGAGCATCAAATAAATTTCTAGTAGGTCTTGTAGGGCATATTGCCTTCATACGTTCTCTACTCTGCTCCTCAAGATTTCCCTTACCTGGGCAGAGCCAGATAAATGCTGTCTTTGGATAATTATTCAAGTATTCATCAATAAATGAAATTAACATTACTGTTTTTCCAGCACCTGTTGGAGCCTTTACCACAATCGTATTCTTCGATGTAGAACTTGATGTAGTTGTGAGCAGAAACTGTACAGCTTTGTCTTGAAAATCAAATAACCCATTAGGAAGAATTACCATATTTCATGCACCTCCCTTAACTCATCTTCAAAGTAATAGTCTGGAATCTGCTTCAAGCATACCCCCGAGAATAATTTTTCTTGAGATGAAGTCAAAAATACATCATTTGAAATGTATATACCTTTGCACTTTTCTACAATATCTGGATGCTTTTCCAACTCATCAGCATCGTCATCTGTCAAGATAATAAGATAATTCTCGCCATCTACATTGATACCATTTTCCAACTGAATCATTTCTTTAATGTGCTTAAGCAATTCATCAGTTACTGAATAATCTTCCTTGTCTGAAACCTTTGGAATAAAATCAGTTTTATAATACTTCAGATTAGCTGGAATACCATTAACTTTTTCACTTCCATCTACTAATGATTTAAAAACCACTTCTGAATCTTCTATACAAATATCAAAGCTGATTTCATCCTCATTAAATCGTTCTTCAGCAATTCTTATATCTTCTGAAATTACATCAGAATTATATATATCATTCATATCAATCTTACGTCGATATATTATTTCAGTCTTTTTACCATCAAAGCTGTATCCTTCTATTCTTTTTTTAACTCGCTCATAAGTTATAGTCTCACATATCTGATTTTGATTATTAGTACAAAGAATAACCTTTCTCTTACCCCTATCCTGCTTATTCAGTTCAAAAACTGCTTGTGCAGTTGTTCCAGAACCTGCGAAGAAATCTAAAACAATAGCATTCTTATTTGGAACTAATCTTATCAAGTACTTTATCATCTCTACATTTTTAGGATTATCAAACAAACCACTTTCTCCTAATATATTGGTAAGTTCTGTACTACCATCGTTTGTAGAAAACTCTATAATACTTCTTGAGTTTGCTGTCGTATAAAAATCATAAAACAATTTTCCATCTTCTTCGTACACATCATCTTGAGATACAAAAGTGCGTTTCTTAACAGAATACCTCTCTTCTCTAGAATTCTTCACTATTGCAATGTTGTGTGACTCAGAATTAAACTTTTTCAATTCCCATGTCCAACATCCTAAATGCCCCCTTACTCTAGGCGGTCTAATTGCAACAAAGCCCTGCTCAAGTAAATCACTCCGTGTAGAATAAACCTCATCTTCATCATCTGAAATTAGTGCCTTTTCAATATCATAATCCATTACTCCAAGTTTCTCACCAGTAGTAGGATTATAGTACACGGTATATCCTAGATTTTTACGCTTACTTAATGTTCCTCCCTCGCCTCTCGTAGTAATAGAATCATTTAAATAATAATACTCGTTATTCTCAACTAAAATCTTTTTTTTACTTACAAAAGAGTTTAATAAACTTGGCTTTACCTTTGTAGCACTAATATAATTACATTGTCTTCTATATGCTAAGATATACTCATGATTTCTTTGAATATTAATAGTGTCATTCTTTGAATTCTGTTTATTTTGAATTATTACTCCAAGACAATTTGATGCATCAAATATCTCATCACATAAAACCTTTAGCTGTGACTGTTCATTATCATCTATTGAGATAAAAATTACACCTTCTGTACTTAGCAAATTTTTAGCAATTGAAAGTCTTTCAGACATAAATGACAACCATTTACTATGCTTAAAACTATCCTCAGCATCAACAAACTTGTCATCATATACAAAATCATTTTTCCCTCTATTATATGGTGGGTCAATGTAAATCACATCTATACGACCACGATGAGTTTTCTCCAGCAACTTAAGGCTATGAAGATTGTCACCTTCTAATAAGAAGTTATACTGCTCACTATCTGGGTCACCTTTAATTTCTCTCTCAGGAACTTCTGTAAATACTGGAACATTATCACGCATCATTACGTCTACTTGCTCCTCATGTTGCTCCCACACTAACCCATACTTCTTTGAGATAAGAGCATTCTCTATTTCATTAAGAGCTATTAGTGATGCATCATCTGTATGCTCAGACTTCAATTGTTTTAAGAACTCAAGCATACGCTCACGCTTTTGTTGAGATAAATTTGCCATCACAATGCCTCCTTTTCTATACTAGAATGAAGATAGGGTACAAAAACCCATAATCCATTCTAGTATAGCATTTTTCAAGCAAAATGGAAATGAAAACATTCAACTTCTGCAATCATAAGTTAACACCATGATAGCAATTTCATTTGCTGGTCTGAATAAATCTACTTCCACTGCCCCTTGCTTAACTTTCCCCACCCAGACTCTTGACTTATATAATGCATACATTAAATCATGCAACTTCTTGAATGCATTTCTACGTTCTGTACCTTCTGGCATTGCTAATAAAGACTTCATAATGTGTGCCTTTTCAGATTTAAGACTACTTACAATAGAGGATACTTCTTCTCTACGCATCTCTCCACCAATTGCATAATTAACTAAATTCTCAAAATTACCAAAATTCATGATTATTATTCCTCCTACATTGACCTTATCTATGCAACTTCCTCTGTTCCATCAGAACCATCACTTGGGTGTTCTGCATCTGCTTCTGACGAAGTAGATGCATTATCATCACTTGACACAACTGCTGGTTCTGATGAAGTATCTTCAGTTGCATTGTCAATAACTGGTTCACTTGTTATCTCATCTACAGCATCAGAACTTGCTGACACATTATTCTCGCTACAATTATCTGTGTTGCCAACTACGTCAGCTTTATCTAACACTTCTATATTTTCAACTATCTCTGTGGCTACTACTTCACAAGTGCTATCAGTAACCTTTGTACTTGCAGGAGTCACTCCAACCACTGGTTCTGCTTTCTCGTTTGAGTTTACTTTCTTAGATTTGGTAACCCTCTTGGATTTGGTTTCAAAATCAATATTCATTGTCACCTTCTCTGAATAATGCTGCTTTAAATCGTCAAACAAAGCTTTTATTCTACCCGTTGTTGAACTCTTTGAAACATTGCCTGAACCCATATTTGACTTGTAAGCCGCAGGCTTATTATTCTCTAAGTCAATATTATATGCATCAAACTCATCTATAGTCACACCAGACATAATGGCAACTCTTGATAAGAAAATAATTGCTGGAATCATTGTCTTCTTAAACTTTTCTTTCCCACTTATCTTACTTACATACTCAATAGCCTCTTGATACTTTTTCAATTCTTCAGTCGACTTATATGACAGCACTTCAGAACAATAACGAATCTGCTCGTCTCTGGAAATATTCTTCCAATTATAAGACTCTTCATTACTTTCACTCAGAAAAGCATCAATTAGAATCATTCCCTGAACAATACACTCAATATCTGCTGCATTTGTCTTTTGCATTTTAGTAAAGTCTGAAAGCCTTGTCATCAGCTCACTATTACACATATTATTAAGCCATTCTGAGTTGACGTAGCCAGCCTTAGCCTTAAGTTTATGAGTTTTTCCAAGTGTTGACCCATTATTAAGATTTAAAAACAACTGTGCTAACTGTTCAGCAGTAACATCACCAGCAAAATTAATATAAAGTTCATATTCTTCAAAAATCTTTCGTTCCTCATCGCTCAAATCACAATAATATTTTCCATTAACAGCAAACTTATTGTCGCAGTATTCCTTAAGAGCTGTTGTTCTTTGTAAACCATCATAAACTACTTCACATCCATTTAATCTCGCAGTAAAAATAGGTGGGCATGGAAGATTATTTAACACAGCCTCAATAAAAAATACTTTTTGACTTGGCACCCACTGATTATCTCCACGCTGTACTGGTATATATAGAGAGATACTATCATCATTAACATTACCCAGATACTTATTTATGGAAATTGTTTGCATTCCTTTTTTTACCTCATTACCTACTACTGAATTCTTAATTTCTGACATAATTACGTCCTCCTTATTATTAAAAAATTTTGTCTTAGAACTTGTTGTTCCTTACTATAATTTAACTATACGCTTCTTTACGCATTTTTCTTTTCTCATATAAAATTCCACCTTAGTATCCCTTTAAACCTTGAAGTATAAGGATTTCTCACTTTTGAAAACTTTTCAAAGGGTGTAGTTTTTATATTTGTAGGTGCTCTTGCCAGCTTATATACATTTTTTACTTCTAACATCATGTGACCTCCCTAAAATTAGGTTTTTTATTTTATTATCTCATGTTCATAATTAAAGACATTTTTCATTCTAAAAAGCATCTTGCATACCCCATCTTTGCTTAAAATACTGGGTTTCTCACTTTTCATAACTTTTCAAAGGGTGTAGTTTTTATTATATCTACCCTAAAATTCATTTATCAGGCTTTTCCAGCAGATAACTAATAAATTTTCAAGTATCTATTATTATTGTTTACATTTTTAGGATACTACTTTTAAATCTACTTACTGATTTCATTGTCAAAAACCTGATAGCCCTTGTAAAATAGGCTTATCCAAACTTTAAAAAATATCTAAATCGTGCAGACACAAAAAAAGCAAGGCTAAATCGCCTTGCTCTTTATATATTCACATTCTATTTATAAACTTCTATTTTCTTAAATACCTCACCCTTAGTCAGCTTGATATTATATTTGCTTTCAAAAGACTTTTTATCTATATTGTCAAAATTGATATTTGTTATGAAACTAATTCCATTCCTCACATTTCTATCAGGGGTATTGAACTTGAACTCATATATAGGAGAATCAATTCTTTTTAATTGTTCTATAAAATCCGTAGCTATCCTTGTTGGTATAATATCAATATCATCATCATTTTCACGAAAATAATTCTTCCAAGTAATTATCCATTCCCCATTATATTTTAGCAATCTTTGAGCTAGTCTCTTATATTCATCATCAGGATAATCATATCTAACAAGTTCATTTACCTTTGGGATATCAAGATAAAGTAAAGCACTAGTTCTTTCTGCAATCTCAAACCAGCCATCGTACATCTCACTCATTACACGCTTTGATTTACCCTTATATTCTATACCCTTTAGTGCTTTGGCATAGGAAACAAATTTTTCCTTACTAATATTAACAAATATCTTGGCTCTCTTAATTGAAGAATAATCATCTATAATATATCTATTTTTACTGATAATTACCTTGTCTTTCTTAGGTTTATTTTTACTAACAATCTCCTTGTCTTTCTCTTTGGAAGAAGAATCATTTATAATGTGTATTTGTCTAGTCTCTGAATTTACATTCCTGACTTCCCAATATGGTTTTCTAAAGCACATATCACAGAACTTAATTGCTGCATACTCATGCAAATCAGAACTACTCATTGCTATAAACAAAACTTCATCTGACACTATTTTCCTTATTTTTGAATCTCTATCGTCTTCTGAGCAATTATCATTCAGCACACGCTGAATTTGACCCATATATCTCTGCAATACTTTGTATGTTTTTGTGGGTCTATCAGTAATTCCATGGTAATACTTATAAAACACATTAACATCATAATCACCATCTGGAATGACTGAGTATAATAGCTTATTCGTGTAACCTTCAGCACAAAAAGCAGGAATATACCCCATCTTGCCAAAAACGTCAATAAATGTGTTCGTAGATACTCTTGCCTCTGAAATAAGATGATGAAGCATTGCAACATATATTGGATTTGACTCTACTTCTGCATACGAAAATGGAAAATTTACAGGATTAAATCTACTCTGTCGTAACTTCATCTCAGGAGAATACATTTGCCATGAAGATGTAGAATCAAATACTTTCTTATTAAATCCAAGAGCTTGTAATAATTTTTCCTGCGACTTTGCCTGTGATAACAATAAATTATATACCTGTTCATAATCACGTCCTAAAGCAGACTTTATAAGTATTTCCTTAATTTGCTTTTCCTTTGTATTACCCTTTTGTGCTTGTACTTCCCATAGCATATCTTGAACATCTTGTGTAATTCCTATATCATTAAGCTTTTCTTTAGTTGAATCTTTAATATTGTTTTTTTGCAATTCTTTAATGATTTGTAATGACTCATTACCTAATACCATATCAAGCAAAATTGTATCAATCTTTATCTTATCACCTTTTGCACGCAATAACATATTTTGAATATTTTGATTTATTCCAATATTACAAAATAGCTCTCGTACCTTATTCTCATATCCCAGCAATCTATACCATGTCATCTCACTATTACAATCAGCATCTGAAGCCATGCAGTCATATATTAGTCTAAAGGTAAGCATTCTAAGCCACATAGGAATTGACTTTTTTACCCCATAGTTCTCTCTGATCGACTTAATTGTCGGTGCTACCATATTAAAGTCTCTATCAGCACCTTGGTCTAAAATGTTGATAATACTCTGCTCATCTATAGAAGTGTCTCCTGTTGAAGCAATATACTTTCTAAGAGCCACCTTAATTTCTTCTGGACTATACATTTACTCACCCCAAATGATATTTTCTCCATTGTATCACAGATGTGAGTAAAAGTCGTAAAATAAAATGCAAATGTCGTATTTTGCGAAACAGCTTCAGCAGGACGGAATCAGCACAATTGGATTAGGGCTGTGTCGCACCGTGTTAGCCCTAAATCCAATTCTATATGCAAGGTCGAAGAAGTAACCACACAAAGCATAAACAGGGCTAAATGGGCAAGATAACGAGCGTGTCGAGGAACGCACTTTATATACCCCAAAATACGACATAATCTTACTTTTTACGACCTCAAAAGTGCAACAAAAAGACCACCACAGAAATCAATCTGCAATGGTCTCAATGATAAACAATATATTTATTCGACAACTTTAAAATGGTCATGTTCCACAAGCAAAGCCATACTACCACCTGACTCCCAACTCCCGTGAAGCTGGAGTTCATCATCAATTCCTGTAACATGAAATCTTGCTCCCACAGGTTTAGGAGTATAAGGGTCATCTAATGCTTCTGTAAGCTCGACAGTTCTGCCAACATACCTCGCTTCATACATAGCCTTCTTCTGCTCTTTGGTAAATTTAGTACCCAACCACATCACCTCCCCACTTTGGCAAGCAATCTGCTGGATATGTAATGAAAACTGTATTGCCATCTACAAGAATAATATCCTTGATTGGAACTAAAGCATTCTCAATGGCAGGGATATCTTCAGGATGAATACTGATAAAATTTCCTTCCTCATCATGTCTCACACAAGCAATATTACCTACAATAAAATCATAGATAGCTTCATCACTTCTCCAAAGGCGATTAGCAGGTAAACTCATTAGTTTTCCATCATCAGCAATGATTGCATCTATTTCTTCAGTCAACCTGATAACTTGGATATACCCACCTACATACTTTTGCTCTGCACTAAGGCTGTTTTCAACCTCAGATAAGTACCCCTGATACTGTTTGCCTTCCTCGTCAACTCTCAACAAATATGCAGTTATAGACTTACTCTTCCCCATAAGACTCACCACTATCCCCATCAGAATCAACACAAACTTCTTCAGAGCCATCAGAACTTGCATCATCAGAAACAAGCTCTGAATTTTCATCATCACTTGGAAGTTCCAGCTTGAAATATTTGTAGCACTCATCACGCAGGATTTCATATCGTGCCTCTACATTAGGACGCTTGACATTTCCAGAGCCACTAAATTCTTTGTAGTCCTCATTGTCAGATGCAAAGAACTCATTGAGGAAATTCTTGTAATCTGAAGCCTCTATGCCTTCATACAGCATCTGCTCTGCAAGAGCAACAATAACAGCTACATTGTTTTTACGCAGGTACTTAGCCTTTTTGTCAAAGACTCCAAGATAATCAACAGTTTCGCAGAAGTTTTCCTGTTCCTGCTGAGTAAAGTTATTTTTAAGATATGACGCAAATTTCAGACACTCGGCAACAGACACAGACTTGTAATCATCATAATCAGATATCAGCATAAGTGACTGGAGAGCCATACATAAATCTTCCTCTCTGAGTGCCTGGGCTGCCGTCATATTCAAGCCCTGAGAAAAGAAAGGTTTCTCAACAATACCAGCAAAATAATTACATAAATCAACTCCAAGCTCTGGCTTTGCTTTCTGAATGGTACTCAATGGAACTCCACTATTTATGTTTCCATATAAGACAGTTTGTTCATCCTCTGTAGCGTTTGCAATAACCTGAATATTAAACTTATAGGAATTAATAGCATTCTGCAATTCCTGTGGCAACTCACTAAAAAGCATACCAGCCAATTCAAACATATCCCCATCAATTTCTACATCAGGCGTACTTCCGTGAAGTCTGTACTCATCATTCATAAAGCTGAACAAGTTAGTAGTACGCTGTGCTCCATCAAGAACTGAATAGCAGGACATTGTCTTGCCTTTTTCATCAACCACATCTTCATCATTTTTGACAAATATTACTGGTGGAACATAACTGTCTGAGAGAATACTCCAAATCAACATACTCTTTGCAGGCAATGACCACATACCTGTATGTCTTTGGAATGAAAGGTCATACCTGAGAGCATTTTTCTCTTCTTTCCATTTTTTAAGGTTACTGAGTCCAACATTTAATGTACTTCTATTCACAATCTCCATCCTCCTCTGTAAATTCTTCAGCAACAAAACCATTCCCTACAAAAGAACAATATGACTTAGAACTCATGAATGTAATTTCGTTGGTGTATGGCTTTGATTTGCCACCATCAATAACAACCTTATCCGCCAGTTTCGTAGACTGATACCCCATTTGGCTGAAATCATAGTATCCATTTACCAACAAGCTCTGCATTATTTGTTCCACTACATCAGACTGTAAATTACCAACTACCAGCTCTGATAAGTTATCTTCAAATATGCTTGAGCTGTCATACAAAATGGCAATACCATTAGGCTTTGTACCATTCCTACAAATATCTCCTAAAAATCGTGACTCTCCATTGAAATCAAAAATAGTTTCAACGATTGGAACAGCACGATTGACAGTTAATAACCTTCCTGTCGGAGAAATAATTCTCACTTCCAAAAGAACACCTCACTTTCCTAAAGCCCCCAAATACAAGCGTTGATTAAGGGCTAACACTTTTTATTTGATTTTGAGTGTCCTATCTATCACTCTACTCAAAAAATAATGCAAGAGTTTTTTGCAAAAAATCATTCTTTTTTTGTAACAAGTACCCCTGCCCCAGTTAGACAAAGGGTAAGTCATCACCAGTTTCCTGCAGTACCTTGTGACTTTCAATCTTGTCTGCACACTCATTTAGCAACACAGAATAATCGTTACCAAAATACCTGCTGAAACAATCCAACATAACACGCAGGAGCTTTGACCTTTCCATCCTACTAATCTTTGGAACAACACCCAACACAATGAACTTTGTGGTATCTCTCGACAAGCTCTCATAATCGTAACCATACAAGGTTGTAAAGAGGGTTATAAACATATTCCTATGCTGTCTGCCAATTTTTCTATTTGTCTCTGAAATAAACTGGTCAACTAACTCCTGCTCTTTATCAGGATTGCTGCTAATGTTTTCAATTAACTTCTTTGTATCTGCCTCAATGCTTTTTGATATTAAACTAATAGAAATCACCTCCTCAACTACCCCTAATACAATGAAAGAGTTACACCTGCAAGATGTAACTCCTTCAAAGGGATTTTGATATTACTGCATACCATAGAGAACTCTAAACATCTTTGCAACCTTTGATGGACAGAGTTCTGGTGGGTTCTCATTCAACTCTTCAGGGAAGTTGGGAACTATAATAGTATTGGCATAATCTCCACCTTCTTTTTCGTAGTTCTCCAGAGCTTCGCAGGCTTCATCTGCTGAACGACAGGTGTTAAGCACCTTAAAGGTTGTTGGTCGATTGGTTACAGCATCACGCAGGGCTGGTATGCAAATAATAAATCTGTTGACGTGACGCTTCATCATAGCTTTCATTGTCATGGTCGACACCTCCTATTTTTTGAAATGCTGTCATTTTACCATCAGCTTATATATTTGCAAGTCATCTCATATAATTAAAAATTATCTCAATAAAAAACATCAGAATCTTTGCGTGTCTTGGAGGGAATTGAAAGAAATGAGCAAAAGAAAAGAGCATCTACCCCAGAACTGGATAAATGCTCTAAAATATACTACATATTTTGTTGTTCCAACTCAGCTAATAACTGCTTTAATATTCTTTAATTGCATCTTCTATCGAATCCACATCATAACTCAAATCTACACTTGGTAAAGATTCAACATCAGTTCCCATTACTTTTCCAGCCTCAGCTAAGCTCTCGTCACGGCTTAATGTCTTACCATCAAACTCATAGTTATCATTTTCTCTATCATACTCAGCATAAAATAATACTTCTACATTGTCCGTACATATTTTAAGTACCTGCATGTTATATCTTCCATTAAAGAACAATAAATCATCTTTAACCCGTGGATACCCATCTGTATATGTCAACTGAACCACTTCATCTTCAACAATTGTATAGATGGCAGTATTAAATCCGTCATCACATAATAACTCTGGTATTCCATCGCCGATTAAATCAATCAGACCATAATGATATACGTTCATGATTGTTCCATCTTCTAAACCATCTAAATAAATATCTCTCCACTTATTTGCATTTTCCTCTTCAATATAGCCATGTATATCATAATCCTTAAGAGAAATCTCAGTAATCTCACAATTATTTATAACTGCTAATATTGTCAAATACAACTCTTCAGATGAATAAACTGGATTATCAGCAAATTTTCTAAATAATTGACCAATTTCAACATCATCCAAATATGTATAAGCTGACTTTATCCTTGTAAAACTCCAACCATCGTTGCCAAGCAACTCCTCTAAAGCTTCAAATTCTTGAGTCGAAAAAACTGTACCATCATAACTTGTAAATACACTAGCTCTAGACTTTATATCAGCACTTGCCATCTTAGACTCATATTCTTGCAACAATGAAGCTGATAATGCACGATTATTGACAGCCAGTTTTTCATAATATTGTTTTGCAACCTTATTATCTTCATATTCTTTCCTTAAGTAATATCCACCAATATCGCCTGCACCATTTATTATTATAGGCTCAATTACATTTAATTCATTTAAAACAGTAAAATCTGTATTAGTGTATTTTCCAATATATGCGACCTGTTCTGTAGACTCGTTCATTATTGTATAATAATAAAATTTTCCCTCACAATCAGAGTATAAGAGTATAGGATACAGATAATTCAACTTCTCCTGAAGCTCTGACTCAGAATAAACACTGTCACTCTTAGATAATTCATCTAACTCGTTTGTTATATTACGAAAATCTCTTTTTTCATCATCATACAAATAATATTTTCTACTCTCACCCTCATCTGAACCAAGCACTATACCTGAACTAAATGTTGGAACAATATGTTCCTTCCTCTCTGTTAATATGACAGCCTCACCATCCACATATCCGACCAACTGAGTTCTACAATTATCCTTTGAACCATCTTCACTGATTGCTACCCACAACAAAGGCAGTCCCTCTTCATCAAGTGTGATAGTTGCTCCGACCTGAGAACCACTAAAGTCTGATTTTATTTTCTCATAATAATCTTGGTAAGAATTAATTGCCTCTACATACAAATCTTCTATATCTGAAGAATCTGCTTCAGCATCTTTCTTCTCTGACACATCGCTATCACTTACCTCAGCATCATTGGAACTGTTAGAACCACCGCAAGCTGTAAGCAAACTACAAGCAATTACACCACATAACAATAAGCTCAATACTTTCCTTTTCATTTTCTTTCCTCCATAAGAATAAAATTCATGAAGCATTATACCATAAAACTTCTATATTGGACACTATTTTCTGCCATTTTGGACAATACTTTTCATTGAAAGGAGT
>JBGVMW010000036.1:0-5116 GCA_045125095.1 Lachnospiraceae bacterium | reverse complement strand
AGCTGTTTGCTACATAGTCTATATGTGACCCTCTGAAAACGTCGGCACTTAGGCTGTGTATTTTACAGCCTTAGTGTCCGCTACGTTTGAAGGGAGCGAGAGCGCGTCAAATATAGACTATGTAGTAAGTAGCTATTTGCAGAAACAATTCTGACAATTTGCGGATGGGTTTCACTTTCGCAAATGCCTAGATAGTTAATTGCAAAATGCCAACAAGGTAGTGAGTTGTGAGAATTGTTTGTGGCAAATAACTGTTTACTACATTGTTTCATTAGTATACCATAAAATATCCTTCTTGAAACATCTAAACAATAGTAGCCGGACATTTTTTTACGAACAATTTCCTGCTATATAAAAAATCGCTACGCAACAGCCAGCCTTGCCATCGCGTAGCGATTTTATTCGATTAGGTTTCTTCACATTTTTCTATATTATCCCTGCACTACCTTATTTAACTTTTCGGAAAGTTCTTTAATCTGCTCTACGATATCTGCAAGGCTCTCTGTTCCGGCACTATTCTCCTGAGTTGCAGCTGATACCTGTTCCACCGCATTACAATTTTGCTGGGTGTTATTACTAATCTGCTTCATATTGTCTGCCACTTCGCCACTCTTTTCCCGGATAATTTCTGCCACCTTATCAATTTCATGGATCTGTTCCATTAATTCTTCATTAGAAGATGTAATAATAGAAGATGACTCATTTGCCTTTTGAATACTTTCCATACCATTTTGTGTATAAAGTGCATTCTGTTCCATTGCTTTAACTGCCGTCTCTGTATTTCGCACTACCTCATTTACAATTTTCCCGATACTTTCTACCGCTGTTTTTGTTTGCTCTGAAAGCTTCTGGATTTCTTCTGCAACTACTGCAAAACCTTTTCCATTCTCTCCGGCTCTGGCTGCCTCAATTGTGGCATTCAATGCTAAAATATTGGTCTGACTTGATATATTGGTGATTGTTCCTACAATTCCAATAATCTCCTTTGATTCTTCTCCAAGAGTGCTGATAATCTGCTTGCACTTATTTGTACTATTATGTATCTGCTCCATGCAGACAGTTGCATCATCCATTCTCTGCTGATTTTCCTGCGTATTCTCACCAATTTGATCTGTCAGTTTTGCAGTTCTGTGATTCATATTACTAAGTCCTACCAATTGTTCTGTAATATCCTGTATCTTGCAGTCTGCATTTTCTACCGCTACTGCATTATCCGTCGAACCTGTCAACAAACGTTCTGCCTCTGACGCTATGCTCTGGTTGGTCTGGAGAGAAACTTCTGTAATACTAGAAAGCTCTGATACCATACCAAACATGATCTCCGAAGTGTGTGATGCATTTTCCTTCATTTGCTTCATCCGTTCAAACATTTCCTTTTGTTCTTCTGCTCCCATTAAATTAGAAAGCATAGAAGCAGTTCTACTACAAAGCATTGTAAAAATGGCAGCAACTGCAACCAACACCAACCCACGAGGAATCACTCCAAATATAATTACACCTTTTAATTCTGTAAAATTATCATCCGGCAAAGTATTCAGATTAAACGCCAGAATCTGTCCTACAGAAACGCCTACTACAGTAAGAGCGGTCGCCAGAATATTCAATCTTTTTGAAAAGTAAAGGCTGGCAATCGCAATCGAATACACATAAATGGCAACAACATGAAAGGTAAGCATTATACTAAGCAATGTCACAAACATTGAGGCACACACGACATTCACATACTTAATGTATCCACCTTCTTTTTTGAGGATATTGACCAGCAGTGTTGGCAGGAATAACAGGCACCCTCCTCCAATGTAAGCAATCGTCATAATCACCTTACCTACTGTAAATATTCCAAACGCATTTAACAAGTAAATAATGGTAAAAATAATAAATGTACTCCTCATAACCTTTGCTACCAATAGATTTGCTTCTTTTTCATTTTGTTTAAGTAACCCCATAATTCAACGTTCCCCTTTCGTTATACTTCCTTTTTCACATCATGCACTGCAACCGCTTTTAATGTTCCGGATTTTAAAAGCATTAAACTCCCCTGAAATTCAATGCTCAGCATCTCTGATATTTCTTCCAGAGAAATCCTACATACTCTCCCTGCAAGCAATACACAAATTCCAAATGTATGAAGCCATATCTGTCGAAACAGCAATTGTGCTTCCTCTTTGCTCAAAGCATAATCCTTCTGCATAATCTCAATACAAACTTCTACTGTATCACCAAGTTCACCGATTAACATGGCATAGGTCTCATTTCCATCATGTTCACGCATATACAGGAGCTGAAACAGCTTTGGCTCTTTCATGGCAAACTCTATCATCTTCATTCCAACATACTTGAATGCCGGTGTGTAATTGATAGCATCTCGAACATATGTTTCAAACTTGCGCATAGCAACCTTTCTTACTTCGTGCTGCAATTCTTCCATGTTCTTGAATGCTGTAAATATGGGCGACGATGAAGTTCCCAGTTCCTTGCCGAGTTCTCTTGCAACAACCGACTCAATCCCGTTCTTTCTCGTCATTTCAAATGCTTTATTAATGATTTCTTCTCTTGTATATTTTGCTTTTGGAGGCATACGATAACAACCTTTCGATTTGCATAACTTCGTTACATAACGTTTGTTTTATTATAATCCTTTATTGCTGTTTTGTCAATCCATTTCGCTGACTTACCGCACATGTACTTTGGGCAGTCTCATATGGATTCACATATTCTTTGTCTATGATAGGATTCTAACGGTGGCATTTATTAATCAGTCCCTCAACTCTCTCAATACAAACCACATACATTTTTGTAACTTTATCAAGCAGTCTGCTATACTCTCTTTCCCCATAGCACTCATAATTATAAATGTTTGCCTCCATGTCTTGGAGCTCATATTTTGCATCACTTAAACATTCCCTGATTACAACCAGCGCATCACCATTCATTTTTACACAGTTTGTAAATCTATTAACACATTTACTATTGTATTCTTCAAGCTTAACACCTCGCGGGTCAATCAGAATACTTGTTATGATAGCCGCGATAGCAACCTGCGTGTCGCTTTGGATATCTTCTGTATTGATGTGACAGAAAAGAGACTCTAATAATTCCTCCGCATCCTCTAGGAACCGCTCACAGGCATTCACATCCTCAAAGAAGGAAATATATTTCTCTTGGAATACTAATGCTTTTGCATACCAACAAAGTGCGCGGGCATCATCTTTCAGAAGTTCAAAAAGCTTTAAATACCAATTTGTATCATCCTTATTCTGCATTACAAGTACCGCTTCAATGAAACGACTCAGATGAGCATCATTCGGATTATCTTGTAACATGCGTTTAAGTAGTTTTACATTCTTGGCTATAAAAGAATTCCTTGAAGTTCCTTCCAATTCTGATATTCTTCTTGTCAATGCATTAAATATTGGTGTTCCTCCTATGCCTACCGGTCTGGCATCTATCATGTTTGTCATGATGCCATCAGCCATGAGTTCTCCTACATATTCACAAAACTGATATTGCTGCTTCGAATCTGATATAATTCCAACCACTTTTCCTAAAAGTTCTTCATTATGATCAAAGATTTCTGCAAGCTTTTCATCCAGATGTGCTTTCATATCCTTGAATAATCGACAAATGATACGCATTTCCGGATCGTATTCACACGGGTATGTGCTCTCATTTTCAGTTGCTATTTGAAAGATAAGTTCACCTACTTTGACAACAGTCTTCACTTTTCCCATTCGGATATTCTCACAATAATATGCGAGCATGTTATCCCAATAATTTAAAATAACTGTTTTCACGGTTTCTTCATCAAGTAAATTAGGTGACCAGACTAAACTATTCAATAACAGTTTCTTGTAAGCTTCATTGACATATAGTTCTGAATTATTGCATGCCCCCACGAATACGCCTTCTAAAAGCACAGCAATATTCTCAGAAATATTCCTTAGTTTTTCGCATTCCTCCGGTGCGAGTCCGCCTACCCAGTCTGCAGTATTCTCATACTCTTGTGCATATTCATTTACTATATCCTCTATGAATCTGGCAAGAACTTCCATCACATTAATATCTGCAGCCTCTAAATCAACATATGTAATGACTGCCTGATAAAACTTATTTTTCTCACTCCGTTCATTCATTTCGCCATCTATATAAAAGAGTACCTGGCAGAACATGTCCGGATTCTCACTTGCAAGCTTTTTTATCAACCTTTCAATCCAGTTTCTGCAGTCCTTATTTTTCTCTGCATACGCATATAAGAGTTGAATATTTTCACAGACTGTAGTCATCTTCACATCTTCTGCCGCCTGAATCGTGTAGTTATACATTTTCATAATAGCTGAATAAACTTCTTTCTCGTCTGCCTTCTCACCATTATTAGCAGCATCAATCCATGCTGCAAATCTTTTCTCTGCCTTTGATCTAATTTTTTCTCGATTGAAATAAATGGAGGTGAACTTGTAACTTAAGATAATGATAGTCGCTGTACCAATGATAAATGCTGACATAAAAATACTGTCTTTGAAAAATTCGTTGCATTTTACCAGAGCAAAGACCACCTGAACACCTATTGACAGATAACTAATCAAAGAGAGATTAAAGAAATTCAAAACAGACTGAATGAGATATTCATCCGGATATGTTATCCAATATATCTTCTCCGTTTTATCAGCCAAACCTCCTAACAAAGAAGTTGTGAGGAATGTTACAGAAAAACTGATTGCTACAAAATCAAGGTAACATCCGCCAATTATCATACCGGTCTCATCATATTCAGCAAGAAGACTGTAACCAAGCACCCTCTCCAGCTCATAAAAAGCAAACGCAATCACACTGCCGATTGCAATTGTTGCAAAAATCGTGACTAGTGTATGATTGCACTTACTTTTCTCCGTATTCTTTGTCATTCTTTTTCTACTGTTCATCACATGCCACCTCTCTCTATACACTCCCGCTTCACATTATGATAATCATAAGTAACTGGTTAGGGTGTCAAAAGTGCTGATAAAAAAACATATATTATCAACACAGAAAAAATATAGTTTAAATTTATTATGAACTTTGAAAATTTCATAAAATGAACTTGATCAATTATTGCTTTGAGTAGCCTGTTGATGTTGAT
>JBGVMW010000035.1:0-1582 GCA_045125095.1 Lachnospiraceae bacterium | reverse complement strand
TTCATGATATTATCTCTTCGATGCACCAGCTGACCAAGTGACCAGTACGCATCATTCGGGCAGGCATCTGGAAGTTTATCAAGCATATTTAAAGTTGCCAGAGCAATTGCTTCTGCATCATCACTGTCACTCTTTCGGTACATTGCACCTCTGTGCTTTGCCTGACGATGGGATATCGCTGTATTTACATCTTTTACGAGATACCCCTTATCAATGAGCCACACCGCTAAAGGTCTGCCATAACCATAAGCATTCTCCAGTCCGAATACTACAGTTTTTCCATCAGTATTACTCTTCTTTACTTTAGTAACCAGCTTAGGAAAATCAGCTGGTATGTTGGCGAAAGTAATCTCGCCCAGTTTGTTATTATAGCAGTCAATGATGACTGCAGTGTGCGTTTCCTTATGCAGGTCAATACCCACATAAACATAATCTTCTTTAATCATTACATCAACTCCATTCTCAATGTTTGGCAAAATGCAAGCAATCTCAACTGTTAAGCATCTTTCTCGGAATTACGCATCTTTTCAGCAACCAAGTGTGCAAGAGTGGTACAGCTAATCCATTTCTGGTCAGACACAAAATACTCCAAACGGAATACCGCTGACTTTCATGGAGATGGATACTTCCTGCAGAACGCAGGTACTTCCAAAGACTTACGAATCGCTTTGAAAGTTGTGTGTGATGTTAACTCTGAATACCGTCGTATTCAAGTTAATTCTGCTTTCTCTTAAAAGAAAAAGACATTGTAACCATACCCCAAATCCCTTATACTTTCAGCGATGTAGATTTACCAGCTGAGATGTTTCAAGGCATTTTATACACACCATATTTCCAGCTAATAGATTTGTGACACCAACTCGTATAGTTACTGCTGTTACTGCTGTTACTCCCGTTACCGCACATTCACGAAACCAATAATCCATCTTATCAACACACACATTTCTTGCTGGCAGAATAAAAGAAAACTGCACCCTACTGACAAAGTGCCATGTAGGATGCAGCCATAATGAATTGTCTCTTGTTTTCGGATTATTCTCAGCCAAGGCAGATATTTTTCTGGATGGCATCTTCCAGTTCCTTAGAACCGATACCGATATATCTTTGACTTGTAGTTACACTGGCGTGATTTAACAAAATTCTGACAAGTTCGATGTTGTAGTGATTGTTAACATAGACATTCGTTGCGAAGCCTTTACGAAAGCTATGGCTCGCTACACCCTCTACCCCCAGATAGGCACATACCGATTTTAAATGTTTCAATACCGCACGTTCTGTGATAGGGAACAGCTTCGTCTTGGAAGAGATGTTATGGGCATAAGCATAATCACGCACAAACTGATATACTTCATTTGGCACTGTGAAATTGCGATACTTATTAGTCTTCTGCTCATACATATCCAGACGATACCGACTGCCATCTTTCACAAAACTGTCTACCTTAAGTTGCAGGATATCCCCAACACGCAAGCCCAGATTGTATTCTAACACCAGCACTGTGGCAATCCGCTCATTGGGTTTATACTGCACACCCTTATTAGTGAAGCCATTCTTCATGGTGGCTATAATCAGCTTGTACGTA
>JBGVMW010000034.1:0-6816 GCA_045125095.1 Lachnospiraceae bacterium | reverse complement strand
GCTCTCGCTCCCTTCAAACGTAGCGGACACTAAGGCTGTAAAATACACAGCCCAAGTGCCGACGTTTTCAGAGGGTCACATATAGACTATGTAGCAAACAGCTATCTGTCACAAACAATTCTGACAATTCACTACCTTATTTGCGTTTCGCAATTACCTAACACAATTATGCTCAGTAAGCAATGGAAATATACAATATATCCTTGTTTTTATAAAAATATAAATGGTCAAAATAAAAGGACTTTGATATAATGGAGAATAGATTTTTAAATGGCGAAGGAGCAATATAGGTATGTTTCATTTTGGATTTTCCTATGTAGGGTTCATATATCTTTTAATGTTGTTTATACCTAATATAATTTGGACGAAACATAAACCAGTTAATTATGAAGAATATTCCCAAAAGGAAAGTAAGGTACTACAAATAATAGAAAAAACGGATGAGAACTCTTGAAAATTAAGGATAAAATGAGTTTCAATTAGTTGATTTCATTTTCACCCAGTGGGTGAAGAAAAAATGTGAATACCTCGCCTTTTTTATTTATTTCATACGCCTCATATAGTAAAATATAGGTATTAACTATACGAGGTGATAATAAATGAAAGATACAATTACCTGCCCTTTGGTTGATGCGTTAATAACATCAGCAGAATGTATTGAAAATGTAGATGTGGTAGATGGAATGATAGTTGAAGAATCCATGCCAGACAAGTACAAAACAAAAAAAGATTGGAAAAAGATATGTAAGAATTGTAAATATCATGAATTATAAAAAGCAATGAAAGAATTTGGGTTGGGGGTGTGAGAGATAAAATCAATATCCTGGGAACAAAGTGGAATGGAAATACAGAAAGGAAAATTTTGAACATGAAAAGGAAGATAATTTTAAAAAGTTGTAACTATTCAGTACCCTCATAGTTACGAGCCAAAATCCATGCAGAATCACCTACGGTGATGGATTTTGGCCTGCTGCCACTACGTTTTCATACGGACTGTGCAGTTCAGCACAGTCCTGTTCTGAATAGTTACAAAAAGTTTACTATTTATAGTATGCATAGTAGCTACTATGTTTTTTTGTAGCAAAAGTTCTGTATATGCAATGGAGTATGTAGACGGCGAGGATACATATGAGTATAGCATCTTAGCAAATGGAACAGTGAAAATAACGGATTATCAAGGAAAGAGCAGAACAATCAAGATCCCTGCACAGATTGATGGAAGAAAGGTAACAATTATTGGTCAAAGTGCATTTAGTTATGCCACAAGGTGTCTTGACGCAATAGAAATCCCGCCTACAGTTACTACCATAGAATCTTGGGCGTTTACACAAGGTTCGCTAAAAGAGATTACCATTCCAAGCAGTGTGAAATCAATCGGATATTATGCGTTTCATTGTTGTGCTAGGCTTGAAACAGTAAATTTTTCCGATGGATTAAATGAATTAGGTTATGGAGCATTTGCTGAGTGTAAAGCACTGAGCAATATTGAGATACCTTCATCTATCACAAGATTGGAAAATTGGACATTTAAGGGGTGTACAAGTCTTACCAGTATAACAATACCTCGCAATATTACCACAATGGGTATAGGTGTTTTTGAAAATTTTACTTCCTTGAAAAAGATTGTTATTGAAGACCACAGTGTGGGGCTTATTGATGAAAATGTGTTTGATAATACAGCATGGTATAACAGTCAGCCGGATGGAGTTGTTTATTTTGAAAATGCCTTATATGGTTATAAGGGTACCATGCCTGAAAATACCAGTATAACGGTAAAAAATGGGACTGCTTATATTGTAGATCATGCATTTCAAGAGCAGAATAATCTTACAGGAATTACATTGCAGAATAGTCTTACAGAAATAGAGATGTATGCGTTTGATGGTTGTACAGGACTGAAAGAAATTACCATTCCGGATTCGGTTACAAACATAGGACAGGCAGCATTTAAGAATTGCACTAAGTTAGAGAAGGTTAAGTTACCATCAAAGCTTAAGACAATTTCATATTATTTGTTTTATGAGTGTACCAGTCTTGCGGAAATAGAGATACCGGAAACGGTAACAACTATTTACGGTGAAGCATTTTTTCAATGTACATCCATGGATTCGATATACATTTCGAAAAATGTTCAGAATATAGGCTTTGGAGCATTTTCAAATATGGATGGAGCTAAGGTTGTAATTTCTGAGGAAAATCCGTATTTTACAGCAGAAAATGATTGTATCTATAACAAGGAAAAAACAGTGTTGATAGCTTGTCTAAGTAGATTAGAGAAAGTTATCATTCCAGATACGGTTGTAGAACTATCCAGTGGAGCATTTTCTTCAAACAGTTTCATAAAAGAAATTGTAATTCCGAAATCGGTAACAAAGATTGGCAACAGTGTCTTTGCATACTGTACATCCCTTGAAAGTCTCAGTATCCCTGACTCGGTTACAAAATTTGGTGGTTCCATGTTCATGGGATGTACATCCATAAAAAAAATTAAGATGTCATCAAACATTACTTCAATGGGAGAATTGACATTTGCGTGGTGTGATAATCTTGTGTATGTAGAATTGCCTAAATCGTTATACCAGATTGGGGATTCAGCATTTACAAAATGCTTGAGTTTGAAATCCATAAAAGTTCCGGATGGTATCAAAAGAATCGATATTGATGCATTTTGTGATTGCCCGGCGTTAGAGACAGTCATTATCCCGGATTCCGTAACATATATAGGAACCACGATTTTAGATGGTAGCAATAGTGAAGCAGTTATTTATTGCAGCGAGGGCTCAAAAGCAAGAACCTATGCAATCAATAATTCCTACCTGTATGATGATCTTCAAAATGCACCATATGTAGGGTGTGCATCTGAATTACATGTGTCGGATATTACGACGGGTTCCGCAAAGCTTACATGGGATAAGGTGGATGATGCAGAAGGCTATATAGTATATCGGTACGATAGCACCAGACAGGCATGGTCAAAGGTTGCAGAAACAACCGATGTAAGTTATTCCCTCAACAGTCTGCATCATGGTACAGAATATCGTTATGGTGTTAATACATATAAGACAGTGAATGGTAGTACAGTTTTGGGAAATATTCAAGCGGAAGCGGCTTTTACAACGCCTCAGGAAAATAAGGACGGAGAAGAAGTATCAGGTGAGTCTGGAAACAAAGGTGCAACAGAAAGCACAAGTGATTTCGGAAATACAAATGTAACAGGAAACATAAGTGATGCTGGAAATACAGGTATAACAGAAAGTACAAGTGATGCCGGAAATACAGGTGTAACAGAAAGTACAAGCGATGCCGGAAATACAGGTGTAACAGAAAGTGCAAGCGATGCTGGAAATACAGGTGCAACAGGAAGTGCAAGTGATTCTGCAAGTGCAGGTGCAACAGAAAGCGCAAGTGATTCCAAGGAAGCAAGTGTACAGACAAATACAACGCAAACATCGCTTGCAAAAGCAAAGGTGAAGCTGTCCAAAACCAGCTATAGCTATAATGGTGAAGCCAAGAAACCAACGGTGACCGTAACTTTAAATGGTAAGACTTTGAAAAAGGGAACGGATTATACCGTATCTTATAAGAGCAATAAAAATATTGGAACGGCAAAGGTAACAATTAAAGGAATTGGAGCCTACAAAGGAAGCGTGAGCAAAGACTTTACCATTAAGGCGAAGAAAGGAACTACTGTTACAGTTGGTAAGTATAAATATACGTTTACAGGTACAACTACAGTAGCCTTTGCAGGAATTGTAAGTTTATGAATGCAGAAGGGAAAGATGTAGACCGTACAACTACAGTAGCCTTTGCAGGAATTGTAAGTACCAGGACAACGAAGGTTACAATTGCAAATACGGTAAAGATTGGAGGAAAAACCTTTCAAGTAACATCAATTGCAGACAAAGCCCTTTACAACAAAACCAAGGTTAGCAGTGTGACAATCGGTACAAATGTAACTTCTATTGGAAAAGAAGCGTTTAAGAATTGTAAAAAGCTTACAACCATTACCATTCAGTCAACAAAATTGAAAACAGTTGGAAAGAATGCGTTAAATGGAATCAAATCAACTGCCAAAGTGAAAGTGTCGAAGTCAAAAATCACTGCATACAAGAAGCTTTTTAAAGGCAAAGGACAGAGTAGTAAGGTGAAAATTCAAGGGATAAATATGCGATAGGAAAAATATTTTGTTGTGTATAGAGGAAATGCTGGATAATCAGAATGGTTATGTTTACAATATATTTAAAAGAGTCGAAAACAGATAGGAATAAAAAAATGAAGATAATAAGTAAACAATTACTATTCAACACTGCAAAAACAGCAACTGCCGCCATTCTATCAATCCTGTTCGCATCACTTCTGAAACTTGATTTTGCCATATCAGCAGGAATTGTAACCATATTGACGATACAGCCAACCAAAAAAGAAACCATAAAAACAGCTTTGGGGCGACTGTATGCGTTTATGGTAGCAATGGCAATTGCCTATGTAAGTTTTCATATGATTGGATTTCATGTAGAAGCTTACTTTTTATATTTGGTGGTTTTTATTTTTGTATGTCAGATAGGAAAATGGCATAGCGCAATTGCAATGAACTCTGTTTTAATCTCACATTTTATTACATTTGGGAATATGGAGTTACATGCGATTTGCAATGAAGTAGTTATATTTGGATTAGGTGTAGGAATTGGAATTGGTGCGAATCTGCATTTGCGAAAAAAGGTTCACTATATAGAGGAATTAAAGTTGGGTACAGATGAGCAAATAATACGAATTCTTTCTCGCATGTCAGAGCGAATTTTGAGTCAGGACAAGTCGGATTATAATGGTGAGTGCTTTGCAAGTCTGAAAACACAGATTCAACGAGCGAAAAACGTGGCAGAGGAAAACTTTAACAACCAATTTGGCTCTGGGGATATCTATGATATGGAATATATAAAGATGCGGGAAGAACAGATTCAAGTTCTTTATGAAATGTATAAAAATGTAAGAGCTATCCACACCATACCGGCAACGGCAGAAAAAATATCCGTATTCTTACGTGAAATGTCAGAAGTCTATCATAGAAATAATACTGGTAAGGATTTGATGGAACAATTTCTTGAACTGGATGCCTCCATGAAAAGCCAGCCTTTGCCAGTAGAGCGAAACGAATTTGAGGACAGAGCAAAATTATTTGGCTTACTCAGAAGCATTGAGGAATTTATTCAGATAAAAAAGGATTTTGCAAAAAAATATCCGGCATAGATATGGAAGAAAATGGTATACAATAAAATTCATTGACCTGTGTTTGAAATATGGTATAATTTTAGACACAGATGGTGAGATGGGAACTGACAAGAATACAAGGAAAAATGGGGGAGAATATGCAGGTAACGATTACAGATAGCGTAAAATACATAGGTGTAGATGATACAACTATTGATTTATTTGAAAGTCAATATGTGGTGCCGGATGGTGTATCATATAATTCGTATGTGATTCTGGATGAAAAAGTAGCAGTTATGGACACGGTTGATAAACGTGGAATGGAGCGATGGGAAGAAAACTTATTAGCTGCTTTAGATGGAAGAACGGTAGATTATCTTGTGGTACAGCATTTAGAGCCGGATCATGCCGGAAGTATTGCAAGATTAGTGGAATTATTTCCAAATGTAACGATAGTGGGAAATGCAAAGACATTCAGCATGTTGCCACAGTTTTTTGATATTCCTCTTGAAGGGAAACTGTTAATGGTAAAAGAAGGCGATACCTTGTCTCTTGGGGAGCATGAACTTACCTTTGTTATGGCACCAATGGTACATTGGCCGGAAGTTATGGTTACTTATGACAGCAAGGATAAGATATTATTTTCTGCGGATGGATTTGGAAAATTTGGTGCATTGGAATTAACAGAGGACAAGGACTGGGCGTGTGAAGCAAGAAGATATTATTTTAATATTGTTGGTAAATACGGTGCACCAGTACAGGCTTTATTGAAGAAAGCTGCTGGTTTGGAACTTGCAGTTATTTGTCCTTTGCATGGACCGGTTTTAAAAGAGAATCTTGCCTATTATATTGGATTGTACGATACCTGGAGCAGCTACAAACCGGAAAACGAAGGCGTGTTAATTGCTTATGCGTCCATTCATGGCAATACGGCTAAGGTGGCAGAAAAAATTGGAGAAATGTTAAAAGAAAGAGGCGTTTCGAAGGTTGTAGTGAGTGATTTGGCAAGAGAAGATATGGCGGAAGTGATAGAAGATGCATTCCGTTATGACAGAATGATTGTTGCGGCAGCCAGTTATGATGGTGGTGTGTTCCCATGCATGCAGAACTTTTTACATCATTTGCAGAGCAAAGCATACCAGAACCGCAAGGTGGCCATTGTTGAAAATGGCTCATGGGCACCATGTGCCGGTAAGGCAATGAAGTCTATTCTTGAAACGATGAAAAATGTAGAAATTGTTGACCATATGGTTACGATTCGCTCCACGATGAAGGCTGAAGACATGGAAAGCTTAAATAAATTGGTGGATGCAATGGTGTAAAAAATATTTGCAGTAGTTCGACGTAGAAGTACGGTAATTGCTTTTGATATTGAGTATGTAGAAAGTGCAAGGGTAATCTCCTTGCACTTTCTATATTGTTAAGCGTTTGCGAAAGTAAAGGCCATCCGCAAATTGTCAGAATTGTTTTTGCAAATAGCTGCTTACTACATAGTCTATATTTGACGCGCTCTCGCTCCCTTCAAACGTAGCGGACACTAAGGCTGTAAAATACACAGCCTAAGTGCCGACGTTTTCAGAGGGTCACATATAGACGATGTAGCAAACAGCT
>JBGVMW010000033.1:0-4913 GCA_045125095.1 Lachnospiraceae bacterium | reverse complement strand
ATAAAACTGCTTGTGAAAGCAGCCTAAAGATGATATTCTTTTCATAGGCAGTTGCTGGGACTAAGCCCGTGTTTGAAGTTTGTTTTTAGGTCGTGCTTTAACAATACTATCTTGGGACAATCCTGTCACTGCCTATTTTAGAAAAAGTAGAAAAACTGCGCCACAGCCTTGGCAGGCCATCGCGCAGCGATTTTGTTCACTTCTTTAGGCTACAATCAATAGCGGCGTAAACGAAAAAGCAGTCTTTAAATATAGAAAAACTGCCCTTTCGTTTGCGCCGCGTTTGATTTTGCCAAAGTGAACAAAGTAAGCGTCCGTGTAGCCGATATGTATGGACTTTCAATCCTTACTCTTTTATCATAATGAGGAGAAGTTCTGGTTATGATAGTTGTGTTACAAATTGATTTCGTAAATCATGGCACGACAAATAGACCTCATTAAAGAGGTTTTTGCAAAAGTATAAAATCTATTTTTAAATTCGAAGAGGTATTCGTTGTTGTGGTTTCCCCAGATGACCACCACAGCATTTACAGACAGTAACCTTGATACCATAGAGTGTTTCCAGCATCTGTGGTGCTTCCATATCTTTTAGCCTTGACAGATACTGCTTACAGCCAAGGAGATTCCGACATAATGTCAGATGCTGAGTCTTACTTCGTGTACATAGTAATCCGTAGTGTCTGATTCTTACAAAGCGCTTTGGTGGCACATGCATAAGAAACCTGCGGATAAATTCAATTCCGGAAATGGTATATTCTTTCCATTTGCCTTCTTCACGATAATCCTTCACATAGTAAGTAACAGTATTTTCGTCCATGCGAATGATACGATGATTGCTGATGGCAATTCTATGTGTATACTTACCGAGATAATTAATGACAGACTGTGCACCATTGAAGGTTTTCTTGCAATGAGGAATCCAGTCTTTTTCATAACAGGTATTCAGCAATTCTTTGAAAGCATAATGATTGCGATATTTTTCACTACTTCCATGAAACTGAAGCTTCTTCTCATTCCACAAGCGTTTGAGCTCATCCATATATTTACCACGAAACAGCTTTGACAAAATCTTTACCGGAAGGAAGAATTCTTCACCTTTATCACGCCACTGATTTTTAGCAGTCAGGCCACCGCCAAGCAGGATAACATGAATATGAGGATGATAATTCATTTCGGATCCCCAGGTGTGTAACACACAAATATATCCCACCCTTGCACCGAGATGCTTTGTATCGGCTGTTAACTCATTGATAGTTGCAGAAACAGAATGATACAGTGCATCATACAGAAGTTGCTGGTTGCTGTAGATTAAAGAGTTTAATTCCTGTGGGACTGTAAATACCACATGGAAGTAAGGAGCTTCGAGAACATCTTCACGACGTTTATCCATCCATTTTTCTTTTGGGAGCGCCTGGCACATGGGACAGCATCTATTACGACAGGAATTATAGTGAATCTGTGGATGTCCACAGTCTTCACAGAATTGTACGTTAGCACCATAAGCTCCGGTTTTGCAATTGATAATACAATGAGCCACCTTTGCTTGCTGAGGAGAAGGAGAATACTGCTCTAAATAGAGTGGATAAAACCGGTGAAATATATCCTGTACTGTAGGATTAACCATTTATTTCACCAGCTCTCTTATCAAAAGGGCTCTGAACACCTAATAATGCCTTGTTGCTAACATGAAGATAGATTTCAGTGGACTTAGGGGAACGATGTCCTAACAAGGTTTGAATATATCTTATATCAACACCATCTTCCAAAAGATGAGTTGCATAGCTGTGTCGCAGAGAATGCATGCGTATACTGTGTGGAAGGCCGGCAATCTTTAAAGACTTTTTGAAAACAAGTCTTGGACCGGAAGTTGTGAGATATTCACCAGTCCACTTGTTGGGAAAAAGAATTCCGGTAGGTCTTCCACAAGTGAACCAATATTCAGTAAGAATATCGAGAGCTCTCTTGGACAATAGTGCATAACGAGCTGTATGAGTTTTAGAGTCTCGTATATAAATCTGCATATTTTTTCTTGAAATATCTTCATAGTGCAAATGTAATACTTCTGAAATGCGTAAGCCGGAGGAATACATGATTGCAAAAATAGCTTTGTATTTTAAATCTTCCGTTGCATTTAAAAGTTTCTCAACATCATGAAAAGAAAGAACTTCCGGAACAGCATAATCGTTAATGGCTCTAGGTACTAAGTTATCATCCCATAGCTTACCTAAGACACGTTTATAAAAAAATACAAGCGAACCATTGTTATTGTTAAGTGTAGAAGCTTTATTTCCTTTGCCTTGTAAATAGAGAAGATAATTTTTGGCATCTTCGCAGGTCAGTTCTTCGGGATTTTTTTGGATGAAATTCAAAAAACGAGAAACATTTTTCTGGTAAAGAGTAATAGTTTTAGGCTTAAGATTTCTAAGCTTTCCGACATCTTCGATTTTATTAATATATGATTCGTACATAAAAAACCTCCATGAAATAAAAGTAGTAATAATAACAGTAACTACCTATCATGGAGGCGCATTTGCAAAATAAAACTGCTTGTGAAAGCAGCCTAAAGATGATATTCTTTTCATAGGCAGTTGCTGGGACTAAGCCCGTGTTTGAAGTTTGTTTTTAGGTCGTGCTTTAACAATACTATCTTGGGACGATCCTGTCACTGCCTTTTTTGAAAAAGTAGAAAAACTGTGCCACAGCCTTGGCAGGCCATCGCGCAGCGATTTTGTTCAATTTCAGGTTTTCTATGTGGTGATAATTTGAAAATTGTAAAACGCAACCTGAAGTTTAAATTTAGAAACACCGGATTGATGGTATATTTTCGCTGAGTGTTCTACAATGAGAGCATCACAAAGTTAGAAAATATAAAGGAGCAAAGGTTATGACACTTGGTGAAAAGATAACAAAACAAAGAAAAGAGCTTAATTACACCCAGGAGCAGCTTGCCGATATTCTTGGTGTGTCCCGTCAGTCAATCAGCAAATGGGAGTCAGACATTGCCTACCCAGAAACCGATAAACTTATCGAACTTGGTAAACTGTTTGACTGCTCTATGGATTATCTGTTAAAAGAGGATGTGACGGAAAAAAGCGATGTACAGGCATCTGGCTTTACCGAAAAGGTTGAAGAGATCAGCAGAAAAGTAATGACAGACAAGAACAAAGGGAAAGCTAAAAAGATACTTAAAATCATCGGTATCATATTAGCTGTTGTTTTAGTGATTGATATTATTTCGATGATATTATATTTCGGTGTTTTGGGAACACCGCATTAAATATTAACGGCGGCAGGGAGAACAACTCTCCTTGCCGCCAATTTTATATCAATTTATATTTTGCAGTCAGTACTTCCTCACATTCATCCTCTGCGGTATCTGTAAACAGCTCACGCTCAAAAGCTATGTCGTTTTTGATCAGGTACAGTTCAAGAAAGCACAGAAAAATACCAATATCAATGCGATTGTAATGCACCACCTTGTCTGCAGGCATAATTCCACGCTTGCCCGGCTTCTTGTAACGGTACACGGTTAAACATTTTTCCTCTGTCGTTACCTTCCAAGGCTGTGTATTGCAGGCACTCGGTGCAAAACGAACAATATTACCTATATTCCGATACTGCTCCCCGTTCCATATTTCATCAAGCGACTTGCGCTTACTCTTAAACATATCCTTACGGAATTTATCGTCGGTGACCTTTGCTATGGCAATCATAATGACGAAATCAAGACCGTTATAGGTTGGCTTATCAGGCTTGCCAATACCGAACCACAATGCACCTATGCCAAGAGAAGCAAGGTACAGATCAAGTTGCTCACCGATATAACCGATGTTCTGCAGATAATTCTCCTTTTTCTCACTGTATAGTAGAATGCAATACTCCTGCCCACGCTTGCAGGTGGTTTCTTCTGCCGGAACAATTTTAATCGCCGTTTTAATATCACTAACAAGCGGAGTGAAGGTTTTATATGCTTCTTCAATGCTTTGCAGTTCGTGGGAATCAATACTGCCTATATCACGAAATATGTGAAAAGATTTTCTTTTAAAAATCATCGAGTAAAGGTCTTTTTTCATAGCGTTTTCGCCTCCTAATAATAGAAACATTTTATCAAATCAAATTTTAAATGTCAACGAAAGTTAATCTGAAAAATATAAAATTTAATGTCATACATTAAAAAACTATTGACATACATTAAAAACTGTGCTATACTTTCATCATCAAAAACCTTTGGAGGTAAGAATAATGAAAGGTATAAACAAACTTGGAAAAATCATTACAAAAATTTTAGAGGTATTCCATTGGGTAGGGACAATACTTATGGCAGCGGCAACCGTCTGCTCTGTGGCTGCTCCGAACTGGGTAAAATACTTTGTGGGATTTGATGCAAAAGAGTGCTGCGGTGCAAATCTTGAAGTATACGGATTTGAGGTAAATGCACCTGTTGTTAACGGTAATACCGATATGACATCCTTTATGCTTTTTGGCATTGGTGCAGTAATTATTTTGGCAGTTATGGCAATGGTGTTCCGCAATCTGCATTTGATTTTCAAAAAATCCGAAAACGGAACCCCGTTCCAAAAGGATAATATTCGTATGATGAAAGAGATCGGCATATTCGCTATTGCCGTACCTGTAATCGGTTTTATTATGAGTATAATCGTTCGTTTGATGACCGGAGTAGAAACCGCTGAAATCAGCATTGATATGGGTGGCATCTTTATGGGAATCATCGTTCTTTGCTTGACTCAGTATTTCGTCCACGGTGCTGATCTTGAAAAAGACGTAGACGGACTTCTGTAAGGAGGCGGCTATGGGTAAAGGCAAAATTGTTCTCCGCTTAGACAGAATGATGGTGGAAAGAAAAATGTCCCTTAACGAGCTTGCCGAGCGTGTGGGGATTTCCAACGTCAATA
>JBGVMW010000032.1:0-3909 GCA_045125095.1 Lachnospiraceae bacterium | reverse complement strand
ATATATCAATCACAATTACGACTTTATCATGGAATGTATGGCGGAGGACTACATAGACCACAGTCCTGCCGGAGCAAGAAGTAATGCTGATGCCGTGGGCATCTTGAAAATTGTGGAGGGACAATTCTCTGACCTGAAAATCGAGGTGCTTGATGTATTTGGTGAGGAGAATATGGTTGCAACCAGAATTCTCTATTAGGGTATTCATGCTGGAACTTGTATGGGAATACCGACCACCGGAAAACATATTAGCTTTGAGGCATTGGAGAACTTTAGGGTTGTGGACGGCAAGATTGTTGAATCATGGGGCTATTGGCCAGATAAAGAAATTGAAGCAAAACTTCGATAAATTTCAGTAAGCAGGTGTGTTTAACTGAGAGACGAATTTGAAGTTGGTGGTGAAGCGTTATGAGGAGAAAAGATAGAGAGATTACAGATAAAAGTATAATCTCGGAGTTTATTCGTAAGGAACAGATACTGCGAATTGTCTTTTATGATGAAGGTGATATTTATATTGTTCCAGTAAATTATGGATATTTATTTGATGAACAATATACTTTTTATTTTCATGGAGCAAAAGCAGGGCGAAAATATGAACTTGCAAAAAGTACACCATTTGTGGGATTTGAAATAGATGGTAATTATTCATTATTAGAGAGTGAAGTGGCTTGCGATTTTTCTGCTACTTTTCAAAGTGTCGTAGGTACTGGTAAGCTTTCTTTGATAGAAGATGATAATGAAAAGATTATAGGTCTTAATACAATTATGAAACAAACAACGTCTAAAGATGAATGGCATTACAGCAATGAGATGTTAGATGCGGTAGCGGTATTTAGATTGGATGTTGATAAATTGTCGTGTAAAGCAAAGTAGCATAAAGCATGTGAAGCTTTGAATTTTACACACTGTTAGTATTTTAAGAAAGGACGGCAAAATGTGCTGTCCTTTTTTTGTGTAATTATAGCAAGACAGGAAAAGATTTAGTATGATTCATATGATATCTTATATGTGTAGCTACAAAACAATTGAAAGAAGGTGTTTGAATGAATCTGACGATTATTCAAAAATCTATTGATTATATTGAGGATAATCTAAAAACCGATATCACGGCGAAGGAATTAAGTGAAATGTCAGGATTTTCAATGTTTCACTACTATCGGCTGTTTCAAAGTGCGGTTGGCATGCCTGTTATGCAATATATAACAAGGAGAAGACTACTTAATGCGTTGTACGATATGCACTGCGGAGAGAAGATGATAGAAGTGGCATTGGAGTATGGATTTGAAACACAGGCAGGATTTTATAAAGCCTTTATTCGCGAATTCGGATATACGCCGACAGAATTCCTTAATATAAGCAAGAAAAAGAAACCGTACAGAATTAATCTATTCAAGGAGGAACACATAATGGTATCACACAAAAAAATAAAAGAAGTTTTACAGAGTTGGGGATTAGAGAATGAAAAGCTGACTGATGTTGTATATGCTGAAACAGGTAATGTAAGTGAGTCAGCATGTTATGTAGGAGACAACTATATTATCAAATATTCGTCTAATCTGGGGAATGTAGAGAAACATATTTCATTATCACAAGCCATTGAAAGTGTAGGTTTATCAACTGCTACACCTATAAAAACAGTAGACGGTAAGTTCGTGGTTGCAAGCGAGGAATTGTATTTTTATGTTACCAAGCGATTGGAAGGAAAACAATTAAAGGCAAGTACGATGTATTTTGAGGATTATATGAAGAAGGCACGATTTATTGGTGAAATCGTAGGTCAGTTGAGTGTAGCACTTTCCAAGGTAGATGTAATTACCAATCAAGCTAATATATTTAAAAGTGCAAAAGAATGGGCCATTCCGGCTTTGGCAGGAAAAATGGATTTGCCTAAGAGTTTCGTAGAAATGTATGAAAAGGAATTTGGGGAGATATATGAATCATTACCACAACAAATTATTCATCGTGACCCGAATCCGGGGAATATTATCTTATGTGGCGACAATTGGGGTGTTCTTGATTTTGACCTTAGTGAAAGAAATATTAGAATTTTTGACCCATGCTATGCAGCTACAGCAATATTATCTGAAAGTTTTGAGGTTGATAACATAGATAAGCTGAATCAATGGATTATGATATATAAAAATATATTGTATGGATATGATGAAGTTGTAAAACTTTCAGATAACGAGTGGAAAGCAATTCCATATGTTGTTATTACAAATCAGCTTATATCAACAGCGTGGTTTTCTGAACAAGAGAAGTATAAGGAACTTTACGAAACAAATAAGAAAATGACCGAGTGGATGATGCATAATTTTAATGACATGTTATTTGAATAGTCAGAGAGTCATAAACTCCCAATCATGAATAAAAGTGTGATGGGGAGTTTTTGTCATTTATTGGTGCAAAGAATGTTTGGGTGTGGTACAATGGTAGAATAGGAAATTTGAAGTTGTAGAGGAGTTAGAGATGAAGCATTATAAATCATGGTCAGGTCTTAATAAGCAATTAAATGAATGTTTGTGTGATTCGTTAAGGAATCGAGTATCTTATTTCCTGACACGTTATCATAAAGTTCATAATTCATATGGACGAGCATCAATCAAGTTGGATGGGAGGGAACTTGTTGTCTTCTCATGGATTGATATGTACAAACAAGATAGAGATATTAATGAGCGATGGGAAGAAACGGGAGTTTGGGATGACACACTGGATTTGAGGAACAAATGGCAAGAGGAAGGAACTCTTTCTGATTGGGATTTCCTACAAGCCGCGACGGATTTTCTGCAAATGCCAATTGCTGATGCACTTATAAGTGATAACTGCCTTATACGCATTTTTGCTATTTTAGATAGAAGAGTGGGACGGCGAACAATTAAACAAATGCAGGATAGCGAGATATATAAAACATGCCCTGAATGGGCACAGCAGTTTTATAAGCTTCGTTTTGAGTGCTGAAACTTTCAGCCTTGTGAAGAGTTGAGAGCATGCAAGAATTGGTTTGCACAGATGCAGTGATGATATGTGGTGGGTTTCGTTGCAGTGGCTTCTTCTTTTTGGAGCAAATTTTCGAGGGGATTTTGTTGGAATGCCAGAAACAGAACAACATCCTTGGATGGGTTCAGATAGATATCATATAGCAAAAAACATGTTGGAGGAAGCTCCCGATAACTTTGATGTGGAGGATTGTTTTCGGATTTTAAAAGCAGTTTCACAGGAAGTATGTCCGACAGTGGTATCTATGGTTTTCTATGTGACACAGATGGAGGTTTACTGGTGTGAAAATAGACAGTGGGATCAGATTCAAAAGAAGAGAGGTAAATGATATGAGCATAATACAAACATTTTATAATAATTTGGCTACTCAATATGATAAATTGTTTCTTGATTGGCAAGCGACTACGAGAGAACAGGCAGAAATCTTAGATAAGATATTTGAAAGTAATGGATTTGACCGTACAGCAAAAATTCTTGATTGTGCATGTGGAATAGGAACACAATCAATTGGAATTGCCGCGCTTGGATATCATGTAACGGCTTCTGATATAAGTGAAGGAGAACTTGCGGAAGCGGAAAAAAGGGCAAAAGAGAATAAGGTTAAGATTTGTTTCAAGCAAGCAGATTTTTGTGCATTATCAGATACATTTACAGAGAAGTATGATATTGTGATTGCAATGGATAATGCTTTACCGCACATGTTATCAAGTAGTGATTTGGAAGCTGCTATTAAGAGTATTGCAAATCAAATTGAGAAAAATGGTATATTTGTGGCTCTTCAGGGGTGATGGTGGGTTAAAAATACCATCAACCCCAGTGTTTATCAGATTAAGCGATATTTAACTTTCTATTAGGAAGTGGAATCCTGATATCAGAGCATACAAGGTACACCATATCGAGCATGTTCTGGAT
>JBGVMW010000031.1:0-2113 GCA_045125095.1 Lachnospiraceae bacterium | reverse complement strand
TCTATCATGACAGTCATAGAAACCCTTAAGAAAAGAAATATGGGGATTATCGAAAATCTAAAGAAGTTATTTATGGGCACACCGGCTATATTTTAGCCGGTGTAATACCCGTTGGATAAATTACAAGGCTGAACTGTTACTGTAGCTATGGTCTAAGGTGATAAAGCACTTGACATTTTAGTAAAAAAAGTATAAAATTTAAATGTTGTAATTAGGCTCGTTTGTATAAAAAGCCAATACAGCCAGTACAATGAAAAATAAATAAGGAGGTGCTCCTGTGCCAGTAGAAATAATTTATGCTGTAGTCAGTGCTGTTATTGTTTTAGTGATAGCAGTTCCTATTACTTGCTTAACTACTATTTCTTATCGCAAGAAGAAAATAGAAGCAACTGTTGGTAGTGCAGAAGATAAAGCAAGAGAAATAATAGATGAAGCATTAAAGATTGCTGAAACAAAGAAAAGGGAGGCTCTTTTAGAGGCGAAGGAAGAATCTCTTAAGACCAAGAATGAGTTAGAGAGAGAGACGAAAGAACGCCGTAGTGAACTCCAGAGAATGGAAAGACGAGTTTTACAAAAAGAAGAGAACCTGGAAAAGAAAGAATCAGCAATTGAAAAGCGGGAAGCAAGCTTTGCTGTCAAAGAAGAAGACTTAAAGAAACAAAAGGCAGAAGTAGCTGAGCTTCATGAAAAGCGTGTGCAGGAATTAGAAAGAATCTCTGGTTTGACCTCCGAACAAGCAAAAGAATATCTGTTAAAAACTGTTGAAGATGAAGTGAAACATGAAACAGCAGTTCTTGTGAAAGAATTAGAAACAAGAGCAAAAGAAGAAGCAGCAAAGAAGGCTAAGGATTATGTGGTAACAGCCATTCAGAAATGTGCGGCTGACCATGTAGCAGAGACTACAATATCTGTAGTACAGCTTCCTAGCGATGAGATGAAAGGAAGAATTATTGGTCGAGAGGGAAGAAATATTCGTACCCTTGAGACATTGACTGGAGTAGAATTGATTATTGATGATACACCGGAAGCAGTTATTCTTTCTGGATTTGACCCAATCCGCAGAGAAGTTGCCCGTATTGCCTTAGAAAAATTAATTGTAGATGGACGTATTCATCCGGCAAGAATTGAAGAAATGGTGGAAAAAGCTCAAAGAGAAGTGGAAACTATGATTCGAGAAGAAGGCGAAGCTGCTACTTTAGAAGTTGGTGTTCATGGTATTCATCCGGAATTAGTAAAATTACTGGGAAGAATGAAATTCAGAACCAGTTATGGTCAGAATGCATTAAAGCATTCTATCGAGGTAGCGCATCTTTCTGGCTTGTTAGCAGGTGAGATTGGTGTAGATGTGCGTATGGCAAAGCGTGCAGGTCTGTTACATGATATTGGAAAATCCAGTGACCAGGATATGGAAGGTTCTCATATACAGATTGGTGTAGATCTGTGCCGCAAATATAAGGAGTCAGCTCTTGTTATTAATGCGGTAGAAGCACATCACGGGGATGTGGAGCCACAATCTTTGGTTGCTTGTATTGTGCAGGCTGCGGATACTATTTCGGCAGCAAGACCTGGTGCAAGACGTGAAACATTAGAAACATACACAAACAGATTGAAACAGTTAGAAGACATAGCCAATGCCTATAAAGGTGTTGATAAATCTTTTGCAATTCAGGCAGGTAGAGAGATTCGTATTATGGTAGTACCAGAGCAGGTTACAGATGCGGATATGGTATTATTAGCTCGTGATATTTCGAAGCAGATTCAGGATGAATTAGCTTATCCTGGACAGATTAAGGTCAATGTAATCAGAGAGTCAAGAGTAATTGACTACGCGAAATAATTGATAACGAAGTAGAACACGTACGGAATGGTTTCCGTTTTAAGAAGCAGATATGGGATTATCCCGGTATCTGCTTCTTTTTGTATTAGGCATTTGCGAAAGTGAAACCCATCCGCAAATTGTCAGAATGGTTTCTGCAAATAGCTGCTTACTACATAGTCTATATTTGACGCGCTCTCGCTCCCTTCAAACGTAGCGGACACTAAGGCTGTAAAATACACAGCCTAAGTGCCGACGTTTTCAGAGGGTCACATATAGACGATGTAGCAAACAGCT
>JBGVMW010000030.1:0-3431 GCA_045125095.1 Lachnospiraceae bacterium | reverse complement strand
ATCCAGAACATGCTCGATATGGTGTACCTTGTATGCTCTGATATCAGGATTCCACTTCCTAATAGAAAGTTAAATATCGCTTAATCTGATAAACACTGGGGTTGATGGTATTTTTAACCCACCATCACCCCTGAAGAGCCTATTTTTTACATAAATAGCAAATTGAAATGCCGTTTAAGCGGTAGAAAGAGAGGAAAAAATGGAAAAAATTAGTGTAATTTATTGGTCACAGACAGGAAACACAGCAACTATGGCAGCTGCAATTGGAGAAGGAATCAAGGCGGCAGGAAAGGAAGCAGATGTAGTAGAAGTAAACGCTGCATCATTGGATGAGTTAAAGAAAGCAACGGTGTTTGCCCTGGGTTGCCCTGCTATGGGAGCTGAAGTGCTGGAAGAAACAGAAATGGAGCCATTTGTGGAAGAAGTAGAGAAATTTGCAGCTGGCAAAAATATTGCTTTATTTGGATCCTATGGCTGGGGCGATGGACAGTGGATGAGAGACTGGGTAGACCGTATGGCAGCAGCTGGAGCTAATGTGGTAAACGGAGAAGGTTTAATGTGTCATGAAGTACCAGAAGACTTTGATATCGAAGAATGCAAGTCGTTAGGACAGCAGTTGGCAGGTTTTTAAAATATTATTTTGTAATCCAGGTGAAGTCGGCATAGTGTCGGCTTCGTTTTTTATATACTTATATACTAGGAAATTACAACATTTCATTGTGTCATATAGTGACTGAAATTTCCTAGTACATAAAAATAGGATGATCGCAAATTGTTCATCATCAGTGCTTAATGATAAAATTTCACGATAAAAGGAAAAGTTATTGAAAAGGCGAATAGTGGGGAATATAATCAAAATATATAAAAAAAGGAGGTATTTTATATGTTAAATTTACTAAAAAAAATTGATATGAAAAAAACAGGAATTTTTGCTGCAGGGGTTTTATTTGGAACAGCAGGACTTAAAGTGTTATCCAGCAAGGATGCGAAGAAGTTTTATACCAATTGTACAGCTGCTGTATTGCGTGCAAAAGAATGTGTAATGGATGTGGCAACCACAATTCAGGAAAATGCTGAGGACATTTATGCAGAAGCACAGCAGATCAATGAAGAAAGAGCTGTAGCGGAAGCAGAATTTGAGAATGATGTAGAGGAAACAGAAGAAACGGTTTCTGAGGATACAGTAACAGAATAGGATTGGACAGGGAGTTATATGAAATTTATTATCAAACATGAAATAAAGGGGCGTATCCGTATTCATGTTATGCAGAAGCGAATGTCGTATCGCGAAGCCGATATCCTATTTTATCATTTGAACAATCTGGCATTTGTTACTTCCGTTAAAGTACGTGAACGAACACAGGATGCCACGATTACGTATGTGGGTGATAGAGCAACCATGTTAGATGCGTTGTGTAAGTTCCAATACGAAAAGGCGGACGTGCCGGAAGCATTTTTGCAGAATTCAGGCAGGGAATTAAACGATCAATATTGGGAAAAACTGGTTACGCAGGTTGTTCTACGAATGGGAAGTAAATTATTTCTGCCATATTCGCTAAAAACAGTAGTTACGGTGGTGAAATCTGTAAAATATATCTGGGATGGCATAAAGACATTAGCAAGGGGAAAGATAGAAGTTCCCGTTCTTGATGCAACAGCGATAGGAGTTTCAATCCTTCGCAATGATATTGATACGGCAAGCTCTATCATGTTCCTGTTAGGCATTGGTGAGATATTAGAAGAATGGACGCATAAGAAATCGGTAGATGATCTTGCCAGAAGCATGTCTCTCAATGTTGAGAAAGTATGGTTACTTCGGGGAGAGCAGGAGATATTAGTTTCTGCAACAGAAATTAAGCCGGATGACAAAGTAATTGTACATATGGGAAATGTGATACCGTTTGATGGTACGGTAGTAAGGGGAGAAGCCATGGTGAATCAGGCTTCTCTTACAGGAGAATCTTTACCGGTACATAAAAGTGCGGATGGCTATGTATATGCAGGAACTGTTGTGGAAGAAGGCGAGCTGACCATACGTGTCAAAGAAGTTGGTGGTTCCAGCCGGTTTGAAAAAATAGTTACCATGATAGAAGAATCCGAAAAGCTGAAATCCTCCTTAGAGGGTAAGGCAGAGCATTTGGCAGACAAATTAGTGCCATATACTTTAGCTGGAACGGCGTTGACTTATTTGTTTACCAGAAATGTCTCAAAAGCATTGTCAATTCTTATGGTAGACTTTTCATGCGCATTGAAATTAGCTATGCCGATAACTGTATTGTCTGCAATTCGTGAAGCAAGTCTTTACAATATAACAGTAAAAGGCGGTAAATTTTTAGAAGCAATGGCAGAAGCGGATACGATTGTATTTGATAAGACAGGAACACTGACAAAGGCGCAGCCGACAGTGGTGGATGTGATTTCCTTTAATGGAGAAAATCCGGATGAATTGTTGCGAATTGCTGCTTGTCTGGAAGAACATTTTCCACATTCTATGGCAAAAGCTGTTGTTGATGCTGCTAAGAAAAAGAATTTAGAGCATGAGGAAACCCATTCCAAAGTAGAATATATTGTAGCACATGGCATTTCGTCAATGATTGAAGGAAAAAAAGCAATTATAGGAAGTCGTCATTTTGTTTTTGAAGATGAAAAATGCTCGATTCTAGATGGTATGCAGGAAAAGTATGATAATCTTCCGGTGGAATACTCTCATCTGTATCTGGCAATTGAAAATGTTCTGGCAGCTGTCATTTGTATTGAAGATCCATTGCGGGATGAAGCCGAAGAAGTTGTCGATTTATTGAAACAAACCGGTATCAGAAAAGTAGTTATGATGACGGGGGACAGTGAGCGGACAGCGTGTGCTATCGCTGGAAGGATAGGGGTAGACGAATATTATTCCGAAGTACTTCCGGAGGACAAAGCTAATTTTGTTGAAAAAGAGAAAGCAGATGGAAGAAAAGTCATTATGATTGGTGACGGAATCAATGATTCGCCTGCATTATCGGCGGCAGATATCGGGATTGCAATTAGTGATGGTGCAGAAATTGCAAGGGAAATTGCTGATGTTACCATCGGTGCAGATAATCTGTATGAAATTGTAACATTAAAGGCACTCAGCAATGGTCTGATGAAGCGAATTCATAAGAATTACCGCATGATTGTAGGTATCAATGCAGGTTTAATTGTATTAGGAGTGGCAGGGGTAATCCAGCCAACCACATCTGCATTGTTGCATAATACATCTACACTGGCTATCAGCTTGAAGGGTACGCAGAATATACTTACATAAATGGCTCTTCAGGGGTGATGGTGGGTTAAAAATACCATCAACCCCAGTGTTTATCAGATTAAGCGATATTTAACTTTCTATTAGGAAGTGGAATCCTGATATCAGAGCATACAAGGTACACCATATCGAGCATGTTCTGGAT
>JBGVMW010000029.1:0-1775 GCA_045125095.1 Lachnospiraceae bacterium | reverse complement strand
AAAGAAACGACAGATGAAGATGGCAATACCAAAGTGGTTTACACTAACCTGCAAGGTAAGACCGTCATGGAAAAAGTAGATAATGCTACCACATACTATGTGTACAACGATTTGAACCAACTATCCTATGTATTACCTCCTTTGGCTGTAAATCAAATCACAGAAGGCACGTACAACGATACGGTAGATATTCTAAAAAAATATGCTTATGTATATAAATATGACGAACGAGGCAATCAAATCTATAAGCGATTACCTGGTTGCGAACCTGCACTGATGGTATATGACAAAAGTGATCTGCTTGTAATGAGCCAGACGGGCAATCAGCGTGCTCGTGGTACATATTGGACGGTGTATAAATATGATGCTTTAAAACGACCTATATATACAGCGGAAGTGAAAACGAATAGTAATGATCATGCCCAATGGATTAATGATTTTAGCGGATGGTATATGTTGGAGCATTTTTCAATAGAATCTCAAAACCACCCAATGTCAAATACAGGATATTCGCGAGGCTATTTTCATAACCGTTCGACAAAACTGCTAACTGTAAATTACTACGACAACTATGATTTCTTATCCTTGATGTCTGATAGTAAGCAGGATTCTATGGCGTTTTCCTCCTTTGAGGATAATGGAACGTATGCTAATGCGAAGGGATTGCTAACAGGTACTCGCACTTATTATTTAGATGGTTCTGGAGATTATTCCGAAACGGTGTACTACTATGACTATCGTGGTCGGGAGATTCAACGCCGTAGCACAAACCATTTAGACGGATATGATGTGTTATCAACCAAATATGATTTTGTTAACAATATCACTGATACATGGGCTACAAAATCCACAAGGTATGGTACGATTACAGAGCATTACCAATACAGCTATGACCACGCTAACCGACCTACGGAAACAACATATACATTCAACAACGAATCTCCAATTGTGTTGCAATCCTATCATTACGATGAATTAGGACGTGTTCGTAGCCGACATATACACAATGGTATTGATAGCGTGGCATTTAACTATGACATCCGCAACCAAGTTACGAAAATCAAGTCTTCGGGGTATGAGCAGACATATTATTACAACCAAATGTGTCCTATTGGTAATGGCGTGGCAGGCATTAATTATAATGGTAATATTTCTGCAACCACCTGGACTTATGGCAATAAAATCAATGGCTATATGTACTACTACGATAAATCCAATCGTTTGAAATCAACATATAGTATCGTGGATGGCGGATGGGGAGACGCAGTGTATTCTGAGGGGTTCACTTACGATGCTCATGGAAATATTACACAACTTAGTAGATGGGACAATTACGACTTAATGAATCAACTGACATTAAGTTACGATGGAAATCACCTATCTCACGTGGATGACAGTGGGTATGGGTCATATGAGTATGCAACGAAACAATACCATGATAATAATACATCTGGTAATGACTTTGCCTACGATGCCAATGGTAATATGATTTACGACCAAGACCGTGGTATAGCAGCTATACGATACAATTTGCTGAATTTGCCTGATACGATTCAGTTTATGAATGGCAATCAAATAGTTCACCGCTATGATGCTGCGGGTAATCGCTTAACAACCAACTACTATACACGCAAAGTAACTACTACTGTGCCATTAGGAAATACTTTAAAGGGAACATTTAACACCAATAATTATTATATTACTCGTGAGGCATTCCACAATAATTGTGTATACACTGCAAATAATAGGGAATTATTTGGCATAGAATTTGTGCA
>JBGVMW010000028.1:0-3535 GCA_045125095.1 Lachnospiraceae bacterium | reverse complement strand
CGGCTTATCTTTCATCACCTCTGAAAACTTCAAATATTCCTCTTTCGTCCAGAAAAGCATTTCCTTCCCTTTTGCCTTTCCCATCTTTCCCGCCTGCTTCGATGGATTGGCGGTCAATCCGTAAAAGCGACAGGCGTGGTTGAAAATCGCACTGAGCTGGTTCTGAATAGTACGAAGATACGTCTGCGAATATGGCATTCCATTCTCATCTCTCATACTAAGCAACTGATTCTGCCACTGAATGACATCTGTTGCCGTAATCTCCGCAAGACTCTTCTTTTCAAAATAGGGAATAATCTTCGTTTCCATAATGTGCTTCTTAGTTAAAAATGTGTTCAATTTCAACCTCGGCTTCATATCCTCCATATAGACCTCCACGAACTGCGGAAATCCCATATTGACGTCTTTTGATTTCTTTAGCAGGAATTCACGCTCATACTCAAGTGCCTCTCGCTTAGTTGCAAAGCCACGTTTCGTATGAACCTGACCGACTCCCTGCCAGTCTTTATATCTGATATAAACTTTCCAAGTACCTCTTTTCGTATCTTTACTTGCTGACATAAACAGCACCTCCTTCATTGTATATTCTGATATGGATTCCCACGCAGGTATCGCAGATAATCATCATGCAAATCTGCCTGCTCCTTTAATGTGCCTGACAAACTTTCCGCATATAGCGTCGATATCAGATAAGATTCCATATTCTTGATTTCCAAGCTGTTATCCACTAATCGCTCCAACAGATTCGCAATATGAACCGGTTTCAGCTTCAGGAACTGGCTTTTTACAACCTGCCAGGGATAACTCGTACCCTTAATCGTTATCTGCTTTCTTGGAAAACACACCACGTCACAGATGGTATCGTATATCTCCCGTATCATTTCCTGTTCGCTGGCATTTCCTTCTGCCAGCTCATAAAACTGCTCCAGCTTGATATTCTCAGCTACAAACTTTCTAAGCTGTTCTGTGTCCGTCCCTCCCTCGCTCTCATCTGAATGATTGATAGATGGATGATTATTCACTTGGTTATTATTTAATTGATTATTAATATATTGTGTGTGATTTTCGGTTGACGGTTTTCCCGCTGACGGGTTATCGGCTATCGGATTATCCGTTTGCCGAAAATCAGACAACGGTGCAACCGGAGTTTCATGAATCTCTATCGCTATCTTTCCAAACTTACCACGCTCTGCTCTCTCCTGAGTTCTTGAAATATATCCAAGCTCTTCTAAGTGCGACAGGCTGGCTCGTATGGAACTTTTTCCATCGGGAATAATCTTGCTCAACCCCGATATGGTAAACTCCCAATTATCCGGCAGGGAAAGCAGTGTAACCACCATTCCCCTGTCACGCAGGCTCAATGAATGATTTTTCAAAATATCCTTGTAAACATTCACATACTGTCCCTGCGTCTTGTTCTTAAATACTGGCAAATCTATCGCCTCCTCTCTTTTGATTGTGTAAGCCAGGAAGCTGTGATATAGTAAATGTGCAGGTGATACATCACAGCTTCTGATGTGTTGTTGACCTTTCTCTTGCCGGGGAAAGGTCTTTTTTTGCCTTAGCATGCAACCAAAACCTCCAGCGAAGGTTTTGTTGCTACGCTTCTTTTGCCATGCCATAACAGTTCTCCTCGTAGAACTTTCGGTTTGCCTTGCCGGACAAAACGATAAGATTCGGATTAATGGCAAGCATTCGTTCATTGAGCTGCTTAATTATCTTGTAGCCCTGTGCTCTGCTGACACCCCAGTCCTCACAGACTTCTGTAACATCTACATACATCTTTTTATTCATAGGCTGATTCCCCCTTTCCTCACTTCAACGTCATTTGAAAACATTTGCAATTATTCTATGCGTACATTTTTGTACTTGTTTGATTATAGTACAATATCTTTTTTGTTTCGTCAAGTACTTTTTTGTACTTTTATTCTATTTGGCATTAACTTTTCTGTTCACTTTTTTCTTTATTCGTGGTACAATAATGCTATTAAATAAAAATTGCTTATCGTAAAGGAGATTTTTATATGACTCTTGGAGATAAAATTAGAAAATATCGAACACTAAAAGGTCTGACACAGGCACAGCTTGGCTCAATGGTCAAACTGACCGGAGACCGCATACGTCAGTATGAAAATGATGTAAGAAAGCCAAAAGACGGTAAACTGTTTGAGATTGCAGACGCTCTTGATGTAAATCCTTCTACACTCGCTGAGCCTGATTTTGATGATCCCACCAGTGTAATGCATGTCCTCTTTGAATTAGAAGATATCTATGGCTTGCATTTTGAAAAAGTCGGCGATAACTATCAGCTTGCCTTTTCAAAAGGAGAATGTGAGAATGCTAATTGGCTCATAGATGGAATTGCAGCATGGGTAAAAAAACGAAATGAATTGCAGCCAGATATTAATGACTCTGATAGTACCATTACAGATAAGAAAAATGATTATATCCGCTGGAAAGCAAGATATCCATATAATTTTGCAGAAGAGATTACCAACAATTTTGCACTAGTTCAGAAGTTTAATGAAGATGCCTCTTCTCTGCTACCTTCTGACAGACAACCGATTACTCGGTTCTCCGAATTCTATCGCACCTTGCTTTCATTGGAAAATGCCGGAATTAAGTTCACTTTGTCTGTTGATGAAATTATGAGCAGACGAAGTGCCGCATTTTATATTAATTTAGATTACATTCTGAACAGTTCGAATGAAATCAAGAAACTATATATGGAATTTAGACAATGCTGGTATGATATGAAAGAAATCGGAATTGAAATACACGAATCGCCGGTTCCTGTAAATGGAGATATGAATATAGCACTATATTCTGATAATATGCAACTTATCACATTGTTTCACGCACATATGCGTCACTTAGAAGAAAAGAATTCATCTATGTATGACGAGGACATGTATAAGGCTGAGATTGAGGATACATTGCAGATATTCAATGTTCCTATAGAAGAATACGTTTAAAAATCGGAGGCATCTATGTGGAAAACAATATATTCTATTGATCTTAATTTACTAATAGGTATCATTGGCGGAATAATTTCTGGTATTTTTGTTTCTTATGTGTTTCTGATTGAAGCAGAATTCAGAAATCAGTTTAACCATGTAAAAGAAATGTTCACTTCTATATATGGAATTACCGCTACATACTCCGCCTATGAACATTTCAAAAAAATAAAAGGCAAAAAACGTGCCAACAAAGTTAAAGCAATTGATAATGCCGGTAACATTGCTGGAAAAAGTAACATAGTCGATATTCTCAACAATTATTGGAATGAGCTTTCTTCCTTTTTCATTACCTACGAACCTTGGCAATATAAATTCAGACTTAACAAAATTCTAATGAAAATTAACGATATTGTCACTGACGGCAAATACATGATTCGAAATTCTCCTGAAGACTTCGCAGAAATATCCCAAAGACTAGAAACATGCATTGCCCTATTTGAAGAATGCGAACAAAATTATAAAAAAGAGATTCTCATACGTGTTGTAACGAGCAAAGCAGTCCAAATCTTTCTACT
>JBGVMW010000027.1:0-6457 GCA_045125095.1 Lachnospiraceae bacterium | reverse complement strand
TTTCTCGTCATCTCTGCGAAATTATAAATTGTTTGATCGGCATACTTATTTAATTCATCTAATACCGCAGTTACATCTTCTAGTGTTGTACCTTTACTTTCAGTATTAGTTAAAATTGTTTGAATAGCGTTCATTTTAGTTTCATATTCAGAGAAACCCTCCATTACGGGTTTAACCGTAAGAGCATTAGCCATATTCCGACCAGCTTCAATGGCTCTATTCGTAATATTCATCAACGCGGTTGCCGCGATTATACCAAAAGCGTTAAACTTAGTTGATACCGCATCAACACTACTCGATAAAGCGCCCATACCGAGCGATGATAGTTTATTAATACCACTTTGGACCTCGGTTAATCCGTTAGTGGCGTTTTTCATTTTGAGGCTTTCGTTCAAATTCTTAAGTGATTTCATTGTCGTGTTTACTCCACGCTCGAAACCTTGATTGTCAAACTGCATTTGAACTATCCTTCTGTCAATGGAACTCATGAGTTAACCACCTCCATCCATGCCTCCTCGGCTATCTTATCGAATACCGGACGAATGGCTGGGTTGATGTAATCTCTTCCTTGCACATATCCCCCAGTACCAGTTCCATGACCGTATTGTAGAATAACAGCTATATAAATACCGTTTTGTTGATTTGTATTAGTCCAATGTATGGTTGCTCCTTCTTTTCCGACTGAGATTTCATATCCCCAACTGCTAGCTGTTAAACCACTATCCACAGGTGTAGCGTTCGATAAAGCGCTAACACCCATGGCTCCATACTTCTCTAATATTTTATTAACTTTGAAATTACTCATTTTCTTTAGAAATCTAAAAGTTTTATCGAAATCACCTTTAGATGTTAACCGTATCAAGCTATCATCCCCTTGTTCCGTATTGTTTTCTTCTAGCATCATTCAAGGCTTTATTTCTTGCTAGAATCTCTTGTTGTGACATTTTCTTAGGTGGATTATTCTTAACATTACAAACTTTCACCAGCGTTAATAGCCTGTTAAGATGCCAATATTGACACTCGAACGGTATGTTATAAGAAACCATCCAATAGTAGATTATTTCAGATGTTATTATCTCTCTCCCGCCAGGTTTCTTTTCTTCTCTAAATGTCGTTGCGGTCATCGGTCGACCGATATAATCATTAATTGCTATAAGATTACCCTCCGTCAACCTATTATATGCACCGTCATCGACTTTATCGGTTATAGTCATACATTTAACGTAATCGATTATTTCTTCCATCGTTTTATCTTTACCGTCAAGGAATGGTTTACACCAATTCGATTCCCATTTTGAAATCGACACAAGGGAATGTTCCAGCTCTATAATAACATCATCATAATAAGTGAATTCGTTCGTCTCTTCATTAAAGTATTCTAGACCTGGTATTGTTATCTCTAACATGTGACATCACCTAGATTTATTTGGTTAGGTTTGCCGGTAGGATTCCATTTACGAAAGCCGCAGCGGCTTTTTCATCTAACGCTAACTCCATAAAGATTTCACTATATGCTTCCGTTTGTGAGAATGCTTCCGAAAGTTCTTTACTTTTCACGAATCGTTTACCATCTGCCGTTTTCTCACCGTATGATCTTAAAACTAAATCTTTAAAAATCTCTACGATTCTTGCATTATCTCCTGATTTAACTAATTCTTCTAACATCGCAGATAAACCACCTCGAACAGATAGTTCCATTTCTGTAACCTCGGCTTTAGATAAATTAAAGTAGAAATCCTCTGTTCTTTCAACACCATTATAATCAACATAAGTAACTGTTTTCTTTAACATACATTCATCTCTCCTTATTAGTAATTTTTTATTTTGTAAAATCTAAGAGCCTCACGATTTACAGCGAGGCCCAAATATAAACTATTTAATTAAAGCTAAGATTTCGTTTGGTAATGGTAAAGTTGCTTCTGAATCTTCTGATCCATATAATTTAGCTTCGATTAATGCCATTTTCTCAGCTGGAACACGAGTAGAATCGATTACCATTGTAGCAGTTGGGTTGTGCCCTTCAACTGGTACTGGAACAGTTGATAACTCCCAGCTAAATGTTACCGCTTCTGGGCTATCATTGATTGTTGAATAAGATTTTTCAGATGGTGCTGCTTTAGCCCCATAAATGATATGGATTTTGTATCCATAATCTTGTCCTTGTACGTCGTTACCCACAGAAGTTTTATAGCACATACCAAATGATTTACGTGTTTGTTGTCCGATTGTAATACCTTCAGAAATTGCTGCGCTACCGTCACATTGTTCGAATTCTTCTGGATAAGTATAAGCTTCAACTGTTGCACCAAATTCTTCAGCCGCATAGATTACTACGTATTTTACATCATCCGCATATAATGGTGTTGTTTCTGCTCCAGATGGACTTTCTGTAACAGCTGTTAACCCATTCCATACTACACCATTTTCGTAAGCACCGTCGTCTCCCATAACATAAAGAACGCCGTTTTTAACTCCGGTTTCGAATAAACGTTCACCGACGTTATTAAATACTAATTTTGCCATTTCATTTCCTCCTTATTTAATAATATAAATTAAACGCATAGTGATTTAAATTATCAGCAACATAGACCCTTGATACGCTACACATTGAAAATGCGGTTAACATTGTCTCAAGAATTTCCATGTTTGGTCTTTTGTAAATAAACATTACTTCATAACTATTGGTATAAGTGTAAACCGAATTATCCGCACGTTTAATATCACCGGTTCCAAGATTATAAATAACACACGGATAAGAGAGTTGTACCGACGCTGGGGGTTGAAAATATACATTTCTATTCCCAAGTATATCGATTAATTTGTCGTGTAGTTCGATTCGTCTATCCATTATACACTCCCCCTAACGTCAATATCAATCTAGGGTATTGGACTTCTACTTCGGTTACTTTCCATTTCGAACCCATAAATGAAACATATCGCATTGAGTGAAAGTTATTATTTGCGAATGGGTCTGCTACTATACTTATTTGATTTGAGATGGTAATATCATCATTCACTTTTGCAGCATTACTTAATCTGCGAGTGTTTCTAACTACATCTCCGAAATGTTCTTTTTCCACAATTCGTTCTTCGTAAATACCCGGCTCTGTTTCTTCGGTTACAGCATAGCCAATTACCCCATAGAATTTAGCCATTTTGAATTTCTCCTAACTCTTATGCTTGAGGGTCTTCTTGTAATACGATAGCAGAGAATGGTTTAATTAATGCTCCAGAGCAACGTGTTTCAATTAAGTATTTTTGGGCATTGTAGTCGATATCGAAATCTTCGAACATTGATACGGCTCCACCTTTATCAGCACCTACATTGTAGTCACGTAAGTTAACGATAATACCTAATATATTTTTATTTTTGTCTTTGTTTTGTGCTCCTTCCATAACTGGAACCGTTACGATTTCTTTAACACGCATAGCTGTAGCTAATTTAGAAACTGAGTCATAGATGATACGTCCGTTGTTATCTTCTAATAATAACATTTCAGTTAATACTGATTCAGAGCAGAATAAAGTTGGTTCTCCAGAACCTTTATAATCTTTGCGAGCACGTAAAGCAGAGCGAATCATTTCTTTAGCTTTAGCTTCTGCTGTTTTTTCCGCTGGTTTAACATCATATTTAATGCAGTATAATGCTTCTTCGTTTGCAATCGAACGAATATGTGCATCTTGGATTTTGTCATCTGAGTCAGGTAAGCGTCCATCACCGATTAAGATTGCGCGAGCGATTTCCTCTTCTAACATCATTCTCATTTCTTTTTTAACAAATGCTACTACATCGAAATCTGTAATATCTAATACATCATCTCGATGTAATTTTTGTTTTTTATACACAGTTTGTGGGTCAGTAGTACGTTTTAATAAAGTGAATACTTCTTCTTTTTTTAAATTCCCTTTGAAGTACCCTAAAGCACGTGCGTCTTCTTCGCGAATATCAGCTTGTAAAGATTTAATACGAGAGAATGGTGTACGGTGTACTCCAGACATTACTTTACCTACCCATCCCATGTCGCGACCAACAAATTCTGGTTCACGGTTTAAATTTTTGAATTCTGGGAATAAATATCCAGGTTCATCGATATGTTCGATACCATGTTGTAAGCAACTTTCACGTAAAGAACCATATCGTTTACCATCTTTAAGTATAGCTTGCATTTCAGCATGAGTTAATTCATTAGAATTAGCTCCTTGAACATTTTCACTTTCAAATACATTATGTTTCATCTCATCGTCTCCTCCATTTTCATTTTCATCTGAGTGTTTAACATCTGAGCCTTCTAAGGCTTGTCCAATTAAAGCATACATAACATTTCGTTGTTCTTCAGTCATACTATCAACAACATCTTGAACTGTTTTTTCTTTATTATCTGCCACTTCTTTCTCCTCCTCTTTCTTTTCTTCTGCGTGAGCTAACTCGATTTGCTCACCTGTATAAATTACTCCTTCTTCGTCTGAAGTTTCTCCGTGACGTAAGATAGAGTCAATAAATGCTCCAGGATTAGCTCCAGCTAACACTAAACTTACTTCGCGAATAACTCCATGTTCGACGTTACCGCCTTTTTGTTTTAATTGATTAGCATAAATCGATAACGCTGTTACGTCACCATGTTCCACTAACATTTTTGCATTTTTACCAGCTTCAGTCTCATTGAATTTACAATAAGCATATACACCGGATTCTCTATTCTCGAGTAGTGCATGCCCTAACACATTCAATGGATCATTGTGTTGGTGGTTCCATACTAACGGAACGGTTTGTCCATCGTTATGTTTAAATGCATCTCGTAGGATAGTTCTACCATCCGAACATTTAAGGTTGTTCTTAGTAGCCCATCCACTGAAATCGTATTTCATTATTCGGTCACCTCTTTTTCATTTTGAATTTTCTCAGGAGCCTGTTTTGCTTCAATCTCTTCGCCTGATTGATTTAGGTTCTTATTGCGTAGTTCGTCTGCTGATGGGTCATCGGAAGGTTTCATTCCCACTACTTGTCTTATTTCGTTAGATGTCATAATTTCATTTCTAGTAAATTTATCGGCTATCTCGGCTATTTCATTTACCGGCACTAACTTGAATGGGTCTCGGAAATACATGACTGTTTGTCTTTGTGATCTAGCGGTTTTTGTTAAGAATTTACGTTTTATTTCATCCACTATTGCTGCGATAATAGGTTCTATTGTTCTATTATAGTAGTTTAACATTGTTTTCTCATCAGCACTTCCGTCCATGATACTTTGTGTTAGTCCTAATTGGCTATAGAGCATGCTAGTTAAATATTCAACTTGTTTCATTAAGTTATTTTCAGCAGGTCTATTCAATTGTGTAATCCTTTCTGTTCCGTCCGTATAAGCTATACCATACTTAGAGCCCGATAACTGCATTTCGATGTCTTTTCTGCGTTCCTCAGCTTGTCTTCTTCTCGCTTCACTTTTAATAACGTATGGTAATTGGATGATCAGGTCGAGTTTCCCAGAACTTGTCTGCTCGTCTACGACATCTAATAAATTTAATTTTCTTATTAGACGCTGCATTGTTGAATTCGGTTCATTGATGACAGCATATAGCGGGTTTTCAATTATTGCTACCGATGATTTTGGAAGTGTTATCTCTTCGTGTATACCTTTCTTATCGTTATACACTCTGATTCTCACATGTGCCGGATACCATTCTAATATCTTTCCTGTTCGCATTGTGTTTATCTCATAAGAACCAGATACTGCCGGATTTACAGTTGTGTCTACCGGCACAATAGCAACACATCCTTCGTCCAACATAGACATTACCACATCTTGTAAGAATGCTCTGCCTGTTTGGTCGATATTAGCCTCAACGTTTAAGCAATTTTGTAAACCAGAATTCACTTCCTCCATATATCTACCGTTTTCATCCAAACGAACATGTTTTATCGCCAGGGACGCGACATCCAAAGCTAAACGATTATACACCGATGTTACTATTGACTTTTCAACACCTCTCGAAAAATGAACTCTATCCGGCTTGAAGGTACTAAACCCACCTAAATTTTGAGGGTTGGTATAAGTGTTATCATTATAGACGAACGCATTCCAAGCATGTTGTAGTCTATCTCTCATTCTCATTTTGAATTTTCACCCCCTTTCTGGAGCTCTTCTTTAATCATAGCTTTTATTTCGGCATCAGACATTTTTGTATTAGGATGTTCTTGTTTGTATAATAGTATTTGTTTATCTAATTTGGCTTTGCTCATTATCGGTTGCGCCGAATAACATCCAACATAAAACGCTCCGGATTTAACTAACGATGGGCCAATTGTCATCACTTTTGCTTTTTTAAGATTATCCGCTATTTCAGAAGAACCCATAGCTCTCTTAGAATAACTGAAATCACCATCAAATGTTATGAGTGGTGCTTTGGCGTTATATCCACTGTACTTTTTATCATTCATATCAGCAACAGCATTCATACC
>JBGVMW010000026.1:0-41488 GCA_045125095.1 Lachnospiraceae bacterium | reverse complement strand
AGGCTGTGTATTTTACAGCCTTAGTGTCCGCTACGTTTGAAGGGAGCGAGAGTGCGTCAAATATAGACTATGTAGTAAGCAGGTATTTGCCACAAACAATTCTGACAATTTACGAATGGTTATCACTTTCGCAATTGCCTTAGATTAGGTGAACGCAGAAGGAGAAGTTGTTGTGAAAAAAGAAACACTATATTTAAAATGTGATCGTTATATCACGATTTCTAATTTAGATGTCAGGCTAAAAGATGTGGGGAAATTAGTATGTACGAACGAAACGATTGGCAGTAAATTAAAGACAATGCTGCTTTTTCGTATCACACCGCAAAAGAAGGAACGGGAAGTTATCAGCGTCTTAAAAATCATAGAAATGATACAAAATGAATATCCGGAGATGGAAATTCAGACGATTGGTGAGAAGGAGGTTGTGGTTCAATACATTGCGAACCGGCATCCATCTAAAGTATGGGATATTGTAAAAATCGCATTTGTTTCACTGATTGCTTTTTTTGGTGCAGGTTTTGCTATTATGACATTTAATAATGATGTATCTGTTCCCGCAGTATTTGATCACTTGTATACATTGATTACTGGAGAGAAAACAGATAAATTTAATATTCTGGAATGTATGTACTCATTAGGGTTGGGAGTGGGCATTATCTTATTTTACAATCACATTGGTGGTCGTAATATTACAAAAGACCCAACACCAATTGAAGTGCAGATGCGTATGTATGAGCAGGATGTGAACACTGCACTTGTGGAGACGGCAGAACGTGACGGAGAAATAAGAGAGGTGAAATGATGGGAATGTGGAACCTGATATTTCTTGTGATTATTGGTTTAAGCTGTGGAATGGTTGTTGCGGGAGGTATGTTTACTGTTTTACTTACGGTTGGCTTGATACCACGTTTTGCAGGAAAAACACATACAGCAAAGCATGTGAAAATATACGAATCAGCAACGATTATAGGAACCCTATTTTTTTGTCTGATGCAGCTTTTTGAATGGGAAATACCATTGACAAAGATATTTCTTGGCTTATTTGGGTTATTTTCCGGCATATTTGTGGGAAGCCTTGCAGTAGCCATTGCAGAAATGCTGGATGGTATACCAATATTTGCACGGAGAATCCAGTTTAGGCGAGGATTGGGAATTTCCATTGTGTTTCTTGCAATGGGGAAGACCTTGGGTTCGTTTTTTTATTTTCTTGTGATGGGAATGTAAATTGTAAAAATAGAATGAACAGAGAGGAATGAGAGTATATGAATAAAGATTTTCAGAAGGAACAATACAACAAATATGTGAAAAAAGTTACACCAACCCATAATTTGTTTGCAGAAATGGCGAAAGCGTTTTTGACAGGTGGAATTATCTGTACGATAGGGCAGGTGATTCTTAATGTTGCCATCGCTAATGGTTGCAGTAAAGAAATAGCTGGTGCATGGTGTTCACTGTTACTGGTGCTAGCCAGTGTGTTGCTTACAGGATTTAATATATATGGTTCTATTGTAAAATGGGGTGGTGCCGGCGCTTTAGTACCAATTACCGGCTTTGCAAATTCCGTGGCATCACCGGCTATCGAGTATAAGAAAGAAGGCTGGGTGTTTGGTGTAGGCTGTAAAATATTCACCATAGCCGGACCGGTTATTCTATATGGTATATTAACAAGCTGGATATTGGGACTTATTTATTGGATTTTAAAATTGGTTGGCATGGTTGCGTAATGTTTAAAAGCGATTACAAGTAATGATTTACAGAAATGGAGGCGTAGTAATGGAAGACATGAAATCAGAAATGCCAATAGGTCTGGCATTTAGTATGGCTATGAATGAGGAGGCATTAGAACGATTCGCCAGTATGACAGAGGCGGAGAAAAAAGAAGTAGAAGAACGTAGCCGTCATGTGCATTCGAAAGCGGAGATGGAGCATCTGGTGGATGAAATTGGTAAAGGAAAAAGTACATTTTAAGGTGTGGGAAGCAATAGCCCTTCTCTCTGCCTACCATAACGAAAACGCTAAGTGTAGAATGCTGTACCTATCCCAGCACTCCACACAATCGTTCCACCGCTTCCGCAATCCGTTCCCTCTCAATACTAGAATAATTCATGACTAATGTATGTGCCGGTCCCGATTCAGGATTGTGATAATAACTAGAAAGACAGGTAACAGGAACGCCGCTGTCCTTTGCCTTTTCCATAATTTCAACATCGGAGAGGTGTGTATCCACCTCCATTAGAAAATGCAATCCGGCATCTGCCTCACGTATTTGTATACGAGAGGAAAGAGAACTGCTCTGAATACAGCTTAAAAGTATATCCCTTTGCGTTTTATAGAAATTTCGCATGCGGTTAATATGTTTTTCAAAATATCGTTTGCTAATGAAATTCGCCAGGGTATACTGCTCGAAATTAGATACCGTACAGGAATAGAATCCCAGATTTTTATAAAATAATTCCAAAAGCGGTTTAGGCAGAATCATATAACTGATACGCACCGTAGATGACAGCGTTTTTGTAAAGGTGTTGATGTAAATTACCTTGTCCATCACATCAATACTTTGCAACGGTGGAATAGGTTTACCGAGTAAACGAAATTCACAGTCATAATCATCTTCAATAATATAGCGTTCCGGAGCCATGGATGCCCAACTGAGGAGCTCATACCGGCGACTGATTGGTGTAACAATACCGGTAGGGTAATGATGAGAGGGAGAGATATGTAAAATATCAGCCTTGCTTTCCGTGAGTGCATCAATCTGGATACCATTATCATCTAATGGAATATAACAGCAGTTTGCACCATTGCTACGGTAAATACGTGCAATCTTCTGGTATCCCGGATCCTCTACCGCATAGGTTAATTCACGTCCCAAAAGCTGCACCAATAAGCCATATAGATATTCTGTTCCGGCACCGATAATGATTTGTGCCGGATTTACATGCATACCACGAAATGCCAGAAGATGGTCGGCAATAGCAGTTCGAAGCTCCATAATACCGCCGGGAGGTGGGTTCGTCATTAATGCTTCACTTTCAGAAGTGATTATTCCTCGCATAATTTTTGCCCAGGTGGAGAAGGGAAAATTCGAATGATTGGTTCCACTTCCCTGGAAACTTGCAAAATAAGGAGATTCCTGTACCGTGAGGATAATGGGTGCTTCCCGTTCCGGTGTGTGTTTCACCGAGAGAGGATGAGAAATATCTGCCACAAAATAGCCCTTTTTTGGCAGGGAGTACAAGTATCCTTCCGCAATCAGCTGCGCATACGCATTTTCTACAGTTATGGTACTGACGTCTAAATTTTTGGCAAAATTCCGCTTAGAGGGAAGTTTGTCGTGTGGCTTTAAAATCTGATTTACAATATCTGCTTTTATGCATTTGTATAAATATTCATATAAAGTATCATTTCCAATGTTTTCAAAGGAATACGTTAGCATGGTACACTCCATTCTGCCGTTTAGACGGCGTTCACATCAATAATCTGAATATATCAGGAACTGTGTATTTTTATTTTCTTTTATATCCAAATAAATTATAAGCGTTGAGGTAGAAAAAGTAAAGAAATATTGCTATACTGTACAATATGATACAAAGTTTTAACGGATTGAATGGTTGTCATAGGGACAGAAAGAGAGGAAAAAATGGGAATGAATGAAACGCCATCTTCTGAAAGAATACAGATTGGTTTTTTTGGAAGACGTAATGCCGGGAAGTCCAGTCTGGTAAATGCGATAACAAATCAGGAGATGTCCTTGGTATCAGATGTGAAAGGGACAACAACAGATCCCGTTTATAAGTCGATGGAGTTGTTGCCGATGGGACCGGTTGTGATTATTGATACGCCAGGTTTTGATGATATTGGAGAGTTGGGAGAACAGCGCATACGAAAGACAAAGCAGGTCTGTAACCGGGTAGATGCGGCGGTGCTTGTCATTGATGGAACGGAAGGAATGTTGCCGGAGGATGAAGAATTAGAAGCAGTATTGAAAGAAAAACAGATTCCATATGTTATTGTCTATAACAAATGTGATGTGTACGAGAGCAGGAAAGAGGGGGATAATATTGTTGTTGTCAGTGCCAGAAAAAAGATTGGAATTGACGAGCTGAAAGAACGTATTGCTGTACTAGTAAAAACAGAAGATACAAAGCGTAGAATCGTAGGTGATCTTTTGAATCCTGGTGATTTTGTAGTATTGGTGGTACCAATTGATTCGGCGGCACCAAAGGGGAGGCTGATTTTACCACAACAACAGACGATACGTGATGTACTGGAAGCTGGGGCAACTTCCATTGTGGTAAGAGAAAAAGAACTTCGTGATATCTTGCAACAGCTGGGAAAAAAGCCTGCTTTAGTAATTACGGATAGTCAGGTGTTTGCCCAGGTTTCTGCTGATGTGCCTGCTGATATTTTATTAACATCATTTTCCATATTGATGGCACGGTATAAAGGATTTTTGGAAGAAGCATTGAAGGGGGTAGCAGCGATTGACTGCTTACAGGATGGAGACAAGATTCTGATAGCAGAAGGGTGCACGCATCATAGACAGTGTGAAGATATTGGAACAGTAAAGATACCTCGTTGGCTGAGGGATTATACTGGCAGGCAATTAGAGATTGTGACGTGCTCAGGTCGTGAGTTTCCCGAAGATTTATCGGCATATGCACTAGTTATCCACTGTGGGGGATGTATGTTGAATGAGCGGGAAATGAAATACAGAATGAAGTGTGCGGTTGATGCTGGTGTGCCGTTTACAAACTATGGAATTACGATTGCGCAGATGAGGGGCATTTTAAAGAGAAGCATTGAGGTACTGAATCAGGAATAGCAGTAGGAATCATTAGGGGGTAGAAAAAACATTTAGATTGCGTTATAATAGTTTTCGACAAAGAGAGACAAAGGAAGGAAGACTTTTTGAAATGCAAAAGACAATAAAGAAATATATAGTAGTAGTAATGTTGCTTTTTTCGATGTCTGTTACCACGTTTACCGCCTACGCGAATTATACAGGTGGTGTAGGAGGAAGTGCAAAGACACAGGATATTACGGCTACGATTACTACGGACAAGCAGTCCTATGCAGAGGGTGAAAATATATTATTTTCCTTAGTTGTTGAAAATGGTAGTGAATATGATATAAGTTCCGGGACAATTACATATGATATTAGCAATGGATTGTCCGTATCAGATTCTACAGCAAAGAAAAAAAGAATTGTTAAGATTGGTTCTGGCAAAGAAAAAGAAATCAAAGGTACTATTTCGCCAGCAAAGAATGGTGCAGGTATTCCATGGGCACCCGATTTGATGACAGTGCTGGTTTCTGGGGTGATAGTATTAATCCTGCTAACCATGGCAATGATTGTGTATTATCTTTTTTCCAGAGGACATATGGGACGAAGACGTCGTCATAATGTATTTCTATTGGTAATTTTTTTTACAGGAATGTTGTTGGGTACGATACATACAGAAGCACAAAACGCAGAAGTTGTGGTAAGCCCGGTTGTGGTGGTGCCATATGGTGAAGAAGAAGTGGTTATCCGAATGGATATTTCTATGGAATTACGACCATAAGGAACAAAGTGTGCAAGCGCGTCCTCGCGAATGCAGTCAGCAAATATGCTCTATACGAGTACAGCGTCCATGAAATAACCGGTATATAAAAACTGGGGCTGTCTCACTTATTAGTGAGACAGCCCCAGTTTGGATTTATTCTTTTACCGCCTTTTGTAAATTCTGTAATTGTTCAAAAGTTCCTTCAATCATCTGTGAGAAGTTCTGTAAACTGATGCATACATTATCCAATGTTTCCTTGCTAGTCTGGGCACCGGCGGAGACTTCTTCTGATGTAGAGGAAAGAAGGATAACACTATCTACAATCTCTTTGTTTGCATGAAATACTTCTTCGATTTCGTGGTTCATGCTGTTTACACCAGTATGTAGTTCCTTCATGCCAGCGTCCATTTCGAGGAAACTCGTATGTACTTGTTGCACATTTTCCCGTTGTACATGAATACTTTCTGCTGATTCATAGATACCTTCCCGGGTTTCATTTGTTACTGCAGTCAATTCATTGATAATGTCAGTAATTTTTTCAGTTGATATTCTGGTTTCTTCTGCAAGGGTACGAATTTCATCCGCAACTACCGCAAATCCTTTTCCGGCTTCTCCGGCTCTGGCAGCCTCAATGCTGGCATTCAATGCTAAGAGATTTGTCTGCTCAGAGATATTAAAAATAGATTCTGTGATACTCGAAACCCGTTCTACATTTTTTACCAGTTGTTCTACCGTATCTGAAATCTTATTTGTATTTTTATCTACTAACAGAGACTGATTCTCTAAATTATCTGCCAGCTTCTTTCCTGCGCTGATTGTCTGTCGAAGGTTTTCGGTAGTGTTTTGTGCAGATTCTGCTGTTTTATTCGTTGTTTCCAGGCGGGATTGGATTTCTTCAGTCATATCAGCCTGTTTATTTACTGCGACAGCGGAGCTGTCGGAACTTTTCGCGATATTATCAATTGCAATGTCCGCATTTGAGATGACTTCTGTCATGTTCTTCAATTCGGCCATAACAGCCTGAAAATTATTATTTAATTGATCTGCAATCTGTGAAACTGCATTGGCCACATTTTCCTGATGTATCGCTTTTTCTTCGATAATATTCTTGTCTTCCTGAACAAATGTAATGATAAGATTAATGGCACGGTATGATCCATAAATCGAAACGATAATTCCCATCATAATTAAATTTGCATGACTAAAATTCGCATCGTCTCCAGCACTTTTTAGCATGGCAGTACGAACAAGACATACGATAAATGATCCTGCGCATCCAACAAAAACTAATCTTGAATTTAAATAAATCATGAATGCGATAACGATTGGGAATACCATTGCCATTGCGCCTGGTCCATTGCCAAACACCAATATGCAATAGGTAATCAAAATAGCAACTGACATAAAGAGCATAGCACTTCTTCTATCGGCGTTGAGTCTGACAAATATGTTGATTGCTATGATATTGATTAAGAAGACTGCAATTCTAACATAATTACCAGGTTCCATGTTGCCATGATAGGAGTCATTCATCTCTACAAGGATAAAAATGACACTTATGACAGATAGCACTAACATTAATACTTTATTCGCTCGCTTATACTGTTCTGGTGTGAGTTGTTGTTTCTTCATAGAATTCCCCCTTATATTAATTATTTAAACACTCATAGAAACATTTTACCTATTTTTACAATTTTTTTCAATATTATATTCGTAATTGTTAAAAATTCACAATTATAGGTATTTATTTTGCATATTGAGGAAAAATAAAAACAGTATGAAATCATATAGGTAATTTTGAAACGCATATATAAAATGATAGAAAGGATTAAAAGGAAACTATGGAAAATCAAAATTATAAAATAGGAAAACAAAGCATACATCTGCCGAAAGCTGTCTATATTCAGTCATCGGCATCAGTAGTTGGAAAAAAAGAAGGAGAAGGACCATTAGGAAACTATTTTGATATGGTAGGGGACGATGAAAAGTTTGGGTGTGAATCCTGGGAGGAAGCGGAGAGTACACTGCAAAAGGAAGCTGTCACGCTTGCTCTTGGCAAAGGAAAATGTGAAGCTTTTGAAGTCCGGTATTTGTTTGCAGGTGATTTACTGGGACAGTCTATTGCATCTACGTTTGGACTGGGAACCTTTCAGGTGCCCTACTTTGGAATATATGGAGCGTGCTCCACTTGTGGGGAAGGACTTAGTTTAGGAGCAATGACGGTAGCCGCCGGGTATGCAGATAAAGTGTTAGCGGTGACTTCTAGTCACTTCGCGAGTGCGGAGAAACAGTTTCGATTCCCGTTAGGCTATGGCAATCAGCGTCCTTTGTCTGCTACATGGACAGTGACTGGCAGTGGAGCCTTTTTACTGGGAACAGAGCCTGGAATAGCAAAAATTACAGGGATTACAACAGGAACGATACAGGATTATGGCGTAAAAGATACGATGAATATGGGTGCCTGCATGGCTCCGGCAGCCGCTGACACGATTTACCAGAATCTGATGGATTTTGAAATTCAGCCGGATGAATATGACCATATTATTACCGGAGATTTGGGGTATGTGGGACAGGAAATATTGATAGAGTTATTGAGGGATAAGGGATACGATATTGAAAAACAGCATATGGATTGTGGAATAGAGATATTTGACAGGGAAACACAGGATACCCATTCCGGCGGTAGTGGCTGTGGCTGTGCAGCATCGGTATTAAGTGCATATATTTTACCGAATATAGCGAATGGAAACTGGAAAAAAATATTGTTTGTGCCAACAGGTGCCTTATTATCACCGGTCAGCTTTAACGAAGGACAGAGTATACCCGGGATTGCTCATGGGGTAGTAATCGAGGCGATATAAAGAACGCTGAAGCAGGCTCTTGCATATTGAAGAACAATGGGAAGTTTGCTATAATAAAAATATAGTGCGTCAAGAGTAGCGTTATATACAAAATGAGGTGCTGGGGATAGGAATTCGTTCTGGAAGTGGAAATAGTACAAGTTTTAGAAAAAAATATGCAAGAATTTATTTGCCTGATGAGATAGTATATTACTAGGTGGCAAATTGAAAACGTTATCGTATGAGGAATGGAAGGAGTAAACAAATGAAACGTTATCAGTATGGAAATGTAATTGCGACAGATGCAGTGGTTGAACCAGTAGAAGCAGCTACTGGCGAATTAAAAGAATTTTCTGTAAAGAAAACAGAAGGTGCCATAGTTTTTACTTATGAAATGGATAAGGAAACAGCCGTTTACGGCTTGGGCGAGCAGGTTAGGGGAATTAATAAGCGTGGTTGGAAATATGTCAGCGATTGTGCAGATGACCCGGTACACAGTGAAGAAAAACATTCTCTCTATGCATCTCATAATTTTCTTGTAGTAGACGGAAAAGAACGTTTTGGAGTATTTTTTGATACACCTGCAAAGGTTGTATTTGATATTGGCTACACAAAATCAAATGTGATGGAAATTACAACAGATACAGATGTTGATGTATATATTGTAGAAGGCAGCAGTTTGTTGGAAATTGTGAAAAAGTTCAGACATGCCATCGGAAAAAGCTTTATTGCACCAATCTGGGCATTTGGTTATCAGCAGTCAAGATGGGGCTACATGAATGAAAGTGATATTCGTACCGTAGTAGATCGTTATGATGAAATTGATATTCCATTAGATACGGTATATTTAGATATTGATTATATGGAGCGATTCAAGGATTTTACAGTAGATAAAGAAAGATTCCCGGATTTGAAAGGACTATCTGATGAATTAAAGAAAGACAACATCCGTTTGATTCCGATTATCGATGCAGGGGTAAAGATTGAAGATGGATATGATATCTATGAAGAAGGTGTAGAAAAAGGATATTTCTGTAAGGAAGCAGATGGCGAAAATTTCGTTGGTGCTGTATGGCCCGGAAAAGTACATTTCCCGGATTTCTGCAATAAGGAAGCAAGAGAATGGTTTGGTCATAAATATAAAGTGCTTACCGATATGGGAATGGAAGGTTTCTGGAACGATATGAATGAGCCTGCTATTTTCTATTCTGAAAAAGGATTAAATGAGGCACTTGATTTCTTCCAGACCATTGAGGACAGAAATTTAGGTGTTTATGATTTCTTCAAATTAGGAGATGTGTTAAATGGTGTCAAAAATAGTCCAAAGGATTATTCTTCTTTCTACCATAACATCGATGGAAAACAGATTTGCCATGATAAGGTTCACAACATCTATGGATATATGATGACAAGAGCTGCTGGAGAAGCATTTGAAGATTTAAGACCGGAAAAAAGAACGTTAATGTTCTCCAGAGCATCTTATATCGGTGCACATCGTTATGGTGGTGTCTGGATGGGCGATAACATGTCCTGGTGGTCACACATTCTGTTACATTTAAAGATGATGCCATCGCTCAACATGTGTGGATTTATGTATATGGGTGCTGATATGGGTGGATTTGGTACACATTGTACAGAAGATTTAATGTTGCGCTGGGTAGCACTTGGTATCTTTACACCGTTGATGCGTAACCACTCTGCATTGGGAACAAGAGAGCAGGAGTTTTACCAGTTTGAAAATATTGCAGCATTCCGTAATATGACAAAATTCCGTTACCGTCTGATTCCATATCTTTACAGTGAGTATATGAAAGCGGTATTAAACGATGAGATGATGTATATTCCGTTTGCATTTGCTTATCCGGATGACAAGCAGGCAAAACATATAGAAGATCAGCTTTTGGTTGGTGACAGCTTGATGATTGCGCCAGTGTACGAGCAGAATGCAACCGGAAGAACTGTATATTTACCGGAAGAAATGATGTTAGTTCGTCTGACGAAGGATGGCGAATTATTAACGAAGGTATTAGACAAAGGCTATCATTATGTAGAAGTGGATATTGAAGAAGTGGTATTCTATATCCGCAAGGGAAAAGTGCTTCCATTATGTGAGACTGCAAAACGTGTAGCAGAGTTGGATTTTGAAAATCTTGCATTCATTGGTTATACAGAAGGCGGCAGCTACCAGTATTACATGGATGATGGTGTGTCAAAAGATTACGATTTAAATAAGTATGTGACTAAGATTATGGTGTAAAAGAGTTTTGGAATAAGGGCTCAAATGGGCTGCATTAGAAAAACTTATATCGCAAATAGGCGTAAGCTGTTGATATCAATTATGACCGGTTGAGGATAACTCAGCCGGTCGTTTTTATCTACTAGCAAATCATTGTAAAATATAATGTATGAAATGTGCTAGTAGATAAAAAGGATGCGCACGAATTGGAAAGATGCACTATAAACTGTAAAATGATAATATGCTGGTTTTATGCATAAAAAAAACATAACCGTACATACTAACCTCATGGAGGAATATGCTATGGATTATGTAAATGCATTCTGGGTTGGTGGACTGATTTGTGCATTGGTGCAGATACTTATGGAAAAGACAAAGCTGATGCCGGGAAGAATTATGGTGATGCTGGTCTGTACAGGAGTTGTATTGGGGGCATTGCAGATATTTAAGCCATTACAGGAATTTGCCGGAGCAGGTGCCAGTGTACCACTGTTGGGTTTCGGAAATGTATTGTGGACAGGTGTCCAAAAGGCGGTGGATGAAAATGGTTTCATCGGCATTTTTATGGGTGGTTTTACATCCAGTGCAGTAGGAATCAGTGCTGCACTGTTGTTTGGATTTTTAGCGGCACTTGTCTTTGAACCAAAAATGAAAAAGTAAATCAGCGTATGTGGAAAGAATTCTGTACTGACGGAATGCAGTATGGGGTTCTTTTTCTATACTAGTAAATTATCCCAATGTATGTTAAAATCACAAAAGGATGAATATGGTAATAGTAAAAGTACAAGGGGGTAAAATGGATGAATTACACGAGTAAGTGTCCGAATTGTGGCAGTTCCATGGTATTCAGTCCGGAGAAACAGCAACTATTTTGTGAGCATTGTGAAACAGAGATAGAACCATCAAACACAGCGGTGCATAAACATGGAGAGGATGCCTGGCATTGTTTAGTGTGTGGTGGCAACTTAGAAGTGCCGGCAGCAACAACAATGGCAGTATTATGCCCATATTGTCATAGCCCGAACATTATAGGTTCTCAGGCAGAGGGAGAGTATAAGCCTGATGTGATAATTCCTTTTTTTATATCAAAAAGGCAGGCAGAAGATATTTTGCGTGTACGGCTGAGGAAAAATAAATTTGGGCCGACACAGCGGGTATTAGCAACGTCTATAGAGCATCTGCATGGAACATATGTGCCATATTGGATGTTCGATTTTGATGCGGTGGGATTTGGCGAATATGATTGTAGAACCATCAGACATCACTCGGATTCGGAGTATGATTATACGGTAACCAGATATTATAGAGTGACACGAGAAGTGAAAGTGTCATATGATAACATTCCAAGTGATGGTTTGGTGGCAATGGACGATCAGATATCTTATGATTTAGAGCCATACGATTATCAGGAATTGACGCCGTTTCAATTTAATTATTTAATGGGATTCCAGGCAGACCGGTATGATGTGAATCGTGAAACAGGAGAGAATGTAGCAAGAAGAAAATTGAGTCAGTTTGTAGACGAGGAGCTTCAAAATACCATTCATGGATACGATACCATTCTAAAATTAGGTGGAACGATAGATGCAACTGCGACGGACAGTAATGCGGCTCTTTTTCCGGTGTGGGTTACAGAATTGCGCTATAATAACAAAAATTTCCCGATTTTTATCAATGGACAGACCGGAAAAGTAATTGGAACATTTCCAAAATCAAAACTAAAAATCGGATTCACATTTGCAATAGCATTTCTAATATGTTTCTTGTTGACTCAAATGATTTTTAGGTAGGAGGTGCGATTGTGAAAAAGAAGTTACATAGATTTTTTATTGTTATGGTGTTTGCATGCGTAGCATTGACTGGGATGAAATTGCAGGCTGAAGCAGGAGAGTATGTGGAAGACAAAGCAGATTTGTTGACTGATGAGGAAGAAGAAGATTTAAGTAACATGTGTGTGGAGTATTCTGCTTTGTATGACTTGGACATTGCAATAGTTACCGCGGATGATATGGAAGACCGTTACTTTAAAGATTATGCAAAAAATTATTACTTGGAGTCCGGGTATACGAATGGTTTTTTGCTACTTATTGATATGGAAGATAGAAAAGTATATATTCTTTCTGCGGGTACGGGACATGACTGGGTTCCTGATAGTAAGTTGAATGAATTTGATGACGAGACAGCATCCTATTTGAAATCAAGCCAGTACTATGAAGGATGTGTTGCGTATATTGAAAACATAGTAGGTGCTTTGGATGGGATTGGTTATGATGTCGAAGAAGAAGGACCATATTATGGAGATGATACGGAAGAAGTGTCATACTATGAAGATGATTATGAGACAGAAGTATATGAAAATGGGTTTGATATTACCGGAATTTTAATGCACATTGTAGTATCAGCAGGATGTGCAGCACTGCTTACTTTCTTGTTAGTGAGGTTTTTAGGTGGTACCGATAGCAATACCTCAAGCAGTACAGTATACCGGAACGGGAACGCAAGACTGTTAGGGCATAGTGATATATTTATCAAAGAAGAAGTAACAAAAACCAGAATAAGCACAGACAATAATAGTAGTAGTGATGGTGGTGGAAGCTCAGGCGGAAACTTTGGTGGCAGTGATGGTGCAGATTTCTAAATTCGTATATTGACAAATGCTTGTAAAACCGCTATCATGAGAAAAAGATAAAGGTAGCGATAAAGAGGAGTACATGTAGAACCCTTTTCAGAGAGAGAAGTTCGTATAGACGGCTGAAAGACTTCTTATTGCAGGATACATGGAAGGTAGCTTTTGAACCGGGCAGTTGAACTTAGTAGATTGCCACGTTTCATCCACGTTACAGGATGTTCGTTAATTTGACGATGTGAGATATGTGAGTATGTATTAGAGAATGACTCATCATAAGAAAAGGTGGTACCGCGAGACATTCGCCCTTTGCTTTCTGCTTATGCAGATTGCAGAGGGCTTTTTTTTATATACTAGGAAATTACAACAGTTCGTTGCATGACGTAAAGTATGAAATTTCCTGGGATATAAAAAGTGATGCGCACGAATTTGGAAGGAAGGTGCACTGCGTGCTAAATTTGGCGCGGCAAAGCGTGCAAGCAAATGCCTTAATTCCATTAATAAAGAAAGGAAATTTATCATGAGCAAAGAATTAGCAAAGACCTACAGTCCAAAAGATATAGAAGACAGACTGTACAAAAAGTGGACAGACAACAAATATTTTCACGCAGAAGTAGACAAGACAAAGAAACCATATACCATTATGATGCCGCCACCAAACATTACCGGTAAGCTTCACATGGGACATGCATTGGACAACACCTTGCAGGATATTTTAATCCGTTATAAGAGAATGCAGGGCTTCAATGCGTTATGGGTACCGGGAACAGACCATGCTTCCATTGCAACAGAAGCAAAAATTGTGGCAGCTATGAGAGAAGAAGGAATTACAAAAGAAGATATCGGACGTGAGAAATTCTTAGAGCGTGCTTGGAAATGGAAAGAGGAATACGGCGGAAACATCGTATCACAGCTTAAAAAAATTGGTTCTTCCTGTGATTGGGACAGAGAACGTTTTACCATGGACGAAGGTTGTTCTAAGGCAGTGAAAGAAGTATTTACCCGCCTGTATGACAAAGGGCTTATTTACCGTGGTGAGAGAATTATCAACTGGTGTCCGCACTGCCGTACTTCTATCTCTGATGCAGAAGTAGAATATGAAGATCAGGCAGGACATTTCTGGCATTTACGTTATCCGTTAAAGGATGGAAGTGGCTATATTAACTTGGCAACCACAAGACCGGAAACTTTATTAGGTGATACCGCAGTTGCAGTAAATCCAAATGATGAACGATATAAAGATATGATTGGAAAGACATTGATTCTCCCATTAGTACACAGAGAGATTCCAATTGTTGCAGATGAGTATGTAGAAATGGATTTTGGTACTGGTGTTGTAAAAATTACACCAGCTCATGACCCGAACGACTTCGAAGTAGGACTTCGTCATAATTTACCAATTGTCAACGTAATGACAGAAGATGCAAAAATTACAGAAGATTATCCAAAGTATGCAGGTATGGATCGTTACGAGGCGAGAAAGGCAATTGTAAAAGATTTAGAGGCAGAAGGCGCATTAGTTAAAATTGAAGACTACAGCCATAACGTAGGAACCTGCTACCGTTGTGGAACCACTATTGAGCCAAGAGTATCTAAGCAATGGTTTGTTAAAATGAAGCCACTTGCAGGTCCTGCAATCGAAGCAGTAAAGAAGAATGAGACACGCTTTATTCCATCACATTTCGAAAAGACATATTTCCACTGGTTAGAAAATATTCGTGACTGGTGTATTTCCAGACAGTTGTGGTGGGGACACCAGATACCGGCATTTTATTGTGATGACTGTGGCGAAATGGTAGTGACCAAGGAAAGCTCCTGCAATTGTCCAAAATGTAGTAAGACCATGCGTCAGGATCCGGATACCTTAGATACCTGGTTCAGTTCCGCATTATGGCCATTCTCTACATTAGGCTGGCCGGAAGAAACAGAAGAATTTAAGCATTTCTATCCAACCAACACATTAGTAACCGGATATGATATTATCCCATTCTGGGTTATGAGAATGATTTTCTCCGGTATCGAGCAGACAGGAAAGACACCATTTGATACGGTTCTTATCCACGGTCTGGTTCGTGACTCTCAGGGTAGAAAAATGAGTAAATCATTAGGAAATGGTATTGACCCATTAGAGATTATTGACCAGTACGGTGCAGATGCATTGCGCTTTACTTTAATTACAGGTAACGCACCGGGAAATGATATGCGTTTCTATTTAGAAAGAGTAGAAGCCAACCGTAACTTTGCAAACAAAGTATGGAATGCATCCCGATTCATTATGATGAATATGGAAGGCAAGACACTTCGCAAACCGGCAGACAGTGAGCTTACCATTGCAGATAAATGGATTCGTGCAAAGGTAAATACCATCATCAAGGAAGTTACCGAAAACATGGACAACTATGATTTAGGTATTGCTGCTCAGAAGATTTATGATTTCATCTGGGAAGAACTTTGTGACTGGTATATTGAAATGGTAAAACCTCGTCTGTACAACACAGATGATGAAGCATCGCAGAATGCAGCGCTTTACACATTAAAAGAAGTATTAGTAAAATCTTTAAAATTGCTTCATCCATATATGCCATTTGTAACAGAGGAAATTTTCTGTACGTTGCAGGATGAAGAAGAATCTATTATGATTTCTGAATGGCCGGTATATGAGGAAGCATTAGATGACAAGAATACAGTAGAAGCGGTAGAACTGATTAAAGAAGCAGTACGCAACATTCGTAATGTACGTGCAGAGATGAATGTTCCACCATCAAAGAAGGCTACTGTTTATGTGGTATCCGGAAATGAAAAGGTAAGAAACATTTTCAATGATAGTGCGGTATTCTTTGGTACATTAGCATATGCTTCTGAGGTATTGGTACAGGAAGACAAGACTGGAATAGCAGATGATGCGGTATCTTCTGTTATAGCAGATGCAGTTATCTATATGCCATTTGCAGAGTTAGTGGATATCGAAAAGGAAATTGAGCGTTTAACAAAGGAAAAAGAACGTTTGACAAAAGAGCTTGCGCGTGTAAATGGTATGTTAAGCAATGAGAAATTTATCAGCAAGGCACCGGAAGCGAAGATTGCTGAGGAAAAAGAAAAGCTTGCGAAATATACGCAGATGATGGAGCAGGTGGAAGAACGATTAGGACAGTTGAAGTAGGTTGTAATTTTACCCAATGATTGGCAGAATGTATTGGTGAATTACAGGTTGATGGCAGGTGCAGAGGATTCTGTGCCTGCCATTTCTGGATGGGAATATTATATTACAATACAAGTCCGAATCTGCATCACGTAAGCGCATCTTGCAAATTACCTACCAACATGATACACTATAAACAAATGTTTGCACAGAGGGGAATAAGACATGTCATTACAATTTATTATCGGAGGTGCCGGTTCAGGCAAATCCTATACCATGTATCAACGAATCATAGAAGCATCCATACAGAATCCAGACATAACCTATTATGTAATTGTTCCGGAACAGTCCACGCTCTTGGTGGAGCAGGAAATGATACGTCTGCATCCTAGAAAAGGACTTTTGAATATAGAAGTGTTAAGCTTCGTCAGATTGGCATATCATGTATTTTCAGAGATTGGAAGCGAGCTTCTTCCCATGTTAGACGATACAGGAAAAGTGTTAATCCTGAGACGAGTCGCAGAAGAAAAGAAGGAAAATCTTATCTTACTAAAAGGGCAGCTTAAAAAAAATGGCTGTATTCAGGAGGTAAAGTCTCTCTTATCAGAGTGGATGCAGTATGGCATCGGTGGGGAAGAATTATCTGCTATGGAGAAGGCAAGTGAAGATAAACCACTTCTTCATACGAAATTGAAGGATATGTCTGTGTTGTATCATGGATTTCAGGAATTTATTGAAAGTCGTTATATCACACCAGAGGAAATGCTTACAGTTCTGAGTCGTGTAATTAACCAGTCAAAGAAGGTGCGTAATGCCTATATAGCCTTTGATGGATTTACTGGATTTACACCAGTTCAAAATATTGTAGTTCGTGAGTTATTGACCTGTTCGAGAGGAATTACCGTTACAGTAACGGTGGGACAAGGGCAGAATCCATATGAACTCCGTGGAGAGCAGGAGTTGTTTCATATGGGAAAATGCACCATACGCCAGTTAAGTGATATGGCAGAGGAAAGTGGTGTAAAAAGAAGTAAGGACATTCTTTTACAGGGCGCAGGAGTTCGTTTTCAGGAAAAAAGCGAACTTGCTCATTTAGAGCAGAATCTGTTTCGCTATCCGAATCAGCTATTTACAGAGCCGTGTGAACAGATTACCGTGATGGAAGCAGCGAATCCACATGAGGAAATGTTGTTTACTGCTACCAAAATTCGAGAATGTGTGGAGAAAAAGGGATATCGCTATCGTGATATTGCAGTGATTAGTGGAGACATGGAGAATTATGGAAGGGAAGCAAAGAAAGTATTTGAATTGTTTGATATTCCATGCTTCATTGATACCAAGCGTTCCCTGTTTCAAAATCCCTGTGTGGAATTTTTGAGATCCTTTTTGCAGGTATATGTACAGAATTATTCCTATGAAAGCGTTTTCCGTATGCTTAGAACAAATATGACACCTTTGCAGAGACAGGATGTAGATGTACTTGAGAATTATGTGTTAGCCCATGGTGTTAAGGGTCGCACACGATGGAGCAGACAGTGGGTGCGTGACCGCTATCGGGAGCAGGATGATTCAGAACAAGCAACAGAGATGCGCGCGCGTTTATCAGAAGAAATCAGGGAAATGAACATGCTTCGTAAACAGGTCATGGATTTGACGGAAGATTTTACAAAAGCGGTAAAGGGAAACTGTACAGTAAGAACCATAACAGAAGCGTTATTTTCGGTGTGCCGTGAACTGAATATACAGGGGCAGTTAGAAAACTATGCGAAACAGTTTGAGGAAGACGAAGATTTTGCAAGTAAAAATGAATATGGACAAATCTATAAGAAGGTTCTGGAATTATTTGATAAGCTGGTGGAATTATTAGGTGAGGAAACTATCACCCTGCGGGAATATGCAGAGATTTTAGATGCCGGATTTTCGGAAATTAAGATTGGTATTCTGCCAACGGGAATTGACAGGGTAGTCTTTGGTGATATCGAGCGTACCCGTTTAGAGCAGATAAAAATGATTATTGTGGTAGGAGCAAACGATGGTCTGATTCCTTCCCACAGTGGCAGTGGTGGTTTGTTATCGGATTTGGATAGAGAATTTTTGAGCAGCAAAGAGTTTCATTTAGCACCCACAGCCAGACAAAAGGGATATATGGAGCGTTTTTATCTGTATCTTTTGTTTGCCAAGCCTTCGGATAAGCTAATTCTTTCCTATTCCAGAAACAGCAGTGACGGTATCTCCCTGCGACCATCTTATTGCATTTCCACGATAAAAAAAATATTTACTAAATTGAGAGAGCAGACTTTTGAGACAGGGAAAACAGCCTATACGGCAAAACATGGAATTGAAGTATTATTAAAGGATTTACCGAAGCTAATGAAAGAGGAGGTGGGAACTTCCATTTATAATCTGATTGCCTGGTATGAAAGGCAGGAGGATTGGAAGCTCTTTATGGATAAAATGCTACAGGCAGTATTTTATCAGAAGCAGGAAGAAAAAATGTCTCCGGAGACGGCACAGTTATTGTATGGAAAAGAACTTGTGAACTCGGTCAGTCGGTTAGAACAGTTTGCTGCCTGTTCCTTTGCTCATTTTCTAACATATGGCTTACAGCTAAAGGAGCGTGATGTCTTTGCCTTTGCACCGGTAGATATGGGAAATCTGTTTCATGAGGCATTGGAGTTATTAGGAAAGCAAATGAAGGAAGAAGGACTGACCTGGCAGACCATTGAGCATGACAAGAGAGAACAACTGGTAGATGAAATTCTTGAGAAATGTGTAGCCACAAGCGGCTCACTGGCATTGGGTGATACTGCAAGAAGCAGTTATACGTTGGAGCGAATGAAGCGAATTTTAAAGCGTACCACATGGGCGCTTTGCCAGCAGTTGAAACGCGGTGCCTTTTATCCGGCTTCTTATGAGGAACGATTTTTTCAGGAGTATCAGTTAGAGGCAAAACGGCTTTTAAAATTGTATGGCATTATTGATAGAATTGACATATGCAAAAATACAGGAAAGGTCTATGTAAAAATTGTAGACTATAAGTCAGGTATGAAAAAATTTGAAATCACGGAATTTTATCATGGATTGCAGATGCAATTGCCACTGTATTTAGACGTAGCCATGCGGAAAATGAAGGAGCAATACCCGGATGAAGAAATTATCCCTGCTGGAATTTTGTATTATCATATGGATGACCCGTTAATTGACACTTTATCCCAGTCGGGTGAAGAAATTGAAGCGGAGCTTTTAGGAAAACTTCGTGCAGAAGGATTAGTAAATGAAGATGGTGATATAATTGAGCAGCTGGATCAGTCCGGTGATGCTAAGTCTCTTGTTATACCTGTTGGCAGAAAAAAGGATGGCTCCCTTACCGCAGCTTCCTCCACCGCTAACACAGAGCAGTTTACCATGCTTTGTCAGTATGGAGAGCAGAAAAGTGAAACGTTGGCGCAGCGTATTTTAGATGGGGAAGCCGATGCAAAACCATTTTGGTTAGAAGGAAAAACAGCTTGTGACTATTGTGGATATCGTGGTGTTTGTGGTTTTGATAAGAAGATAGAGGGCTATCATTATCAGAAGTATCAGAAAGAGAAGTCAGAGGACGTGTGGAATAAAATAAAAGACGCAGTGGAAAAGGAGGGAGAGCATGAGTAGTAGAAGCTGGACAGAGGAGCAACAGAAGGTAATTGATACAAGAGGGAAAAATATATTAGTATCTGCTTCTGCCGGTTCTGGTAAGACGGCTGTTTTGGTTGAACGAATAGTAAAGCGTGTCATGGGAAATGAGCGGGAAGAGCCGGTTGATATTGATAAAATGTTGATTGTGACCTTTACTAATGCAGCTGCCGCAGAGATGCGGGAGCGTATCAGTAAGGTATTAGAGGAGCAGGCAGAAATGCATCCGGACAATGCGCACTTGCAGAGACAATTGACGTTGGTTCATCACGCCCAGATTACCACCATTCATAGTTTCTGCCAGTATGTGATTCGCAATTATTTTCATTTGGCAGACTTAGACCCCTCTTTTCGCATAGCAGACGAGATAGAAAACACTTTACTCAGAGGCGAAGCCATAGAAGAATTATTAGAAGAAAAATATGAGAAAAAGGATGAGAAATTTATACAGTTTGTGGAATGTTATGCCAGCGGAAAAAAAGATACTGTTTTAGAAGAAATGATTTTAAAAGCCTATGAATTTTCCATGAGCCATCCATTTCCGGCAGAATGGTTACATAGCCTGTCTGCACCTTATGAATGTGAGGATTCAGATACGTTTAACCGTTTGCCGCTGATCCGGTGGATGTGTGCACAAGTGGTAGAGCAGGCAAAGGAGTTAAAAGGATTGCTTGTATCTGCAATGGACATTGTACAGGAATCAGATGGACCCTATATGTATGAGTCAGCGATTGAAAGTGATTTGATGATATTTTCCGGCTTACAGGATGACATGTCCTATGAGGAATTATACCAGATGTTTTCCCATATTTCCTATGAACGACTAAGTGCTAAAAAAGATACATCGGTATCAGAGGAGAAAAAAAATCAGGTAAAATCCTTGCGTGAACAGGTGAAAAAAGGAATCGAGTCTATATCAAAAAATTATTTTTCAGAGAATGAATCGGCGGCGAGGGCGCGTATGAATGAATGTGCCAATCAGGTGAACCTGTTTGCGGATTTGATTCTTGATTTTAGCGAGCGGTTTGCTCAGAAAAAAAGAGAAAAAAATATTATTGATTTTCATGACCTGGAGCATATTGCACTGGGAATTTTGAGAGAAGAACGAAACACAGAGGCTTGGGATGCAGATGAAATAGAAACGGTAAGCATGGATGAGTTATACCCACCAACCAATGCGGCGAAAGAACTGCGTGGACATTATGAGGAAATTTTCATTGACGAATATCAGGATTCTAACCTCGTGCAGGAATATTTGCTGACCAGTGTGGCTGGCGGTAGTAAGGAACAGCCAAAGAATAACCTGTTTATGGTAGGTGATGTGAAGCAAAGCATTTATCGGTTCCGAATGGCAAGACCTGAGCTTTTTATGGAGAAGTACGACAACTTTCCAATTGAAAATGTGGATGAAAAAAATATCCGTATTGATTTGCACAAGAATTTCCGAAGTCGGGTAGAGGTACTAGAGGGATCTAATTATATTTTTCAAAAGATTATGCAGAAGACCATGGGAAATGTAGTCTATGATGCGGATGCCGCGTTACAGGCAGGTCTTACCCATAAGGAAGAACCGGTATCCTTTGCCACAGAGTGGCTGTTTGTACAGGGCGATGGCGACAGCGAAGAAATACCTGAACTAGAAGAAATGAACGGTCGTGAGTTAGAAGCAAGAGCCGTGGCTCGCGAGATAAAGCAGTTAATGAAGGAGGAAAATCGGACGGTTTCCTATGGAGACATTGTGATTTTGCTTCGTTCAATGACAGGTTGGCGTGAAGTATTTGAGGAAGTGTTGATGATGGAAGGCATTCCTGTGGCAGCAGGAAGCAGTGAGGGATATTTCTCGGCGATTGAAGTACAGGTGGTGCTGGCGTATTTAGATATCATTGATAATCCAAGACAGGATATTCCGTTGGCAGTGGTACTGAAATCGCCAATTGTAGGGCTTTCCATAGAGCAGTTGGCAAAGATAAAAGGTAACCATAAGGAGTTATCTTTTTACGATGCATTGTTAGCTGAGCAAGAGGATGAAACAATAAGTAGGTTCTTACAGCAGTTAGATGATTTTCGTGGCCGAACTGCTTATACGGCGATCCATGAACTGATAGAGCAGGTATATGAGGAGACAGGCTACTATTATTTTGCATCTGCCATGCCGGAGGGAACTGCACGAAGAGAGCATTTGGATATGTTGGTTCAAAAAGCAGTGGATTATGAGAAAACAAGCTATAGTGGGCTGTTCCATTTCTTACGTTATATTGAAAAAATGAAGAAATATGAGATTGAATTTTCTCAGGGAGTGGAAGAAACCCAGGAAGATAAAGTGCGCATTATGACAATCCACAAAAGTAAGGGATTGGAATTTCCGTATGTGTTTGTGGCTGGAATGGGAAAACAGTTTAACAAGCAGGATTTGCGGCAAAGCTTTTTGTTAGACATGGATATGGGAATTGGTATGGAGTACCGTAATCCGCAAATGCGTGTGAAGTCCGCTACGCTATATAAGAAGATTTTGCAGAAAAAAGTGGACAGTGACAGTCTGGGTGAGGAGCTTCGTGTATTGTATGTGGCATTTACCAGAGCGAAAGATAAGCTGTACATTACTGGAACGGTGAAAAAGTTCTGGGAACGTTTGGAGAAGCTGCCACAAGCAGGGAGAGATTCTGAACAATTATCTTTATTGCAGCTAACAACAGCACAAACGTATATGGACTGGTTTTTGCCATGTTTAGCGAATCATAAAGCGATGAAGCCATTATACGAGGAAGCAGGTATCGACAGAGATGTGTATGAATGGGAGCCGGAATACAGTGTTCGTTATATTACAGCAAGGGAATTACAGGAGAATGCAGGTGAGGAATCAATCATAAAAGCTGCAAAAATTACAGGAGTAAAGGGCAGGGCGCAGTTAGAAAGCATACTGGAAGAGGAAGAAACCAGCCAGTTGGAGGAACGATTTTCGTACCGTTATGCATATGAGCAGAGCATTGGACTTCCAGCGAAGGTCAGTGTATCTGAGTTAAAAAAGGCAGCGTATGAACAGGCGTTAGAGGAGGAAGCAGCAGCTGGTTATGAGACATTTGAAAAAGAAATGATTCCGGATAGTGACGGAGAAGATGCAGATGGAGACAATCATTTGCAATCAGAAGAACTGATTCCGGAATTTTTAAAGAATACGAAAAAGGAAATGTCAGGAACAGAGCGGGGGAATGCGTATCACCATGTGATGGAGCGGATGGACTTCTCCCTGCGTAAAACTGGAGAAATCAAAGAATACGTCCAGAATCTGGCACAGAATGGAACCATCAGACAGGCAGAAGCGGACTGTGTTTCTGCAAAAAAAATCAAAGACTTTTTAAATTGTGACCTGGCAAAGCGGATGTATGCAGCGCATCTGGAAGGAAACTTATTCAGGGAGCAGGCATTTGTCTATGAGATACCAGCGGAACGTCTCAATTCGCAGAATAAAGAGGATACGTTGTTGATACAAGGGATCATTGACGGGTATTTTGTGGAAAATAGTGAGATTGTGCTGATGGATTACAAGACAGATTTTGTGCATACAAAAGAAGATTTAATTAGGAGGTATGAGGTGCAGCTTGCTTACTATGCAGAAGCATTGGGCGCACTGACCGGAATGAGGGTAAAAGAGAAAAGAATGTATTCTTTCTGTCTGGGAGAAGAAATTTTGGTAAATTAGACAAAGAGAAAATGTGTGGGTTTCATTTTTTATGTAATTCACAATAAAAAATAAAAGGTGAATTTGGTAATTATAAGAATAGCAGAACCTAAGGAAACTGTTTATAATGGATTGTGAGGTAAGACCTTATGAATTCATATAAACAGTTTTTCTTTTGGGTAAAAACAGTTTCAGACTGTAGGTTGCGTACATAAGAGGCGCACATTCAAACAATCGAAAGGCACTGTAAGTACTTACAGCTTCGTCTTATTTTCATGAAAAGTAAAGTAACTGTTTCGAAAAGTCCGTAAATAAGTATAGAAATTACAGGTAATTCATCATGAAGGATGACGTTGCATAGATTGCTGCTGTTCATTTTGAATGTAACTTGTAGTAAAAATGATAACTTATGAGGATAGTCGATGGTTACAGGCAAGAACAAAACAGAAAGGAGCAGCAAAAAGTGCATGCACCGCCACAATATATACGGTGCAGAAAGAGAAAATATGGAAGAAAAAAAAGGTGTATTAAATCTGCAATCGTTGAAATTAGAAGATTTTGGCGTGCTTGCAGATTATATTAGGGAGGATTCCGTGACGGATATCAACTGGAATGGAAATGCACTGTGGATTGATGATTTAGAAAAGGGGCGTTACTCTGCGGAAGAAAGGCTGAGTAATGAGTATTTGAATGGAATTTCCACAAAGCTGTCTAACGTGGTGAGCAGGCAGTTTAACAAATACAATCCCATATTAGAAGCAGAAACTGCAGATATGCGTGTCAGTGTTATTCATTCTGAAGTGGCAAATACAGGTACGGTGTTGTCTATACGGAAGGTTCCTCCAAGAAAACGATTGACAAAGGAGGGAATGGAACAGGAAGGATATTGTCCAAGGGAAGCCATAGAACTTTTAGAAACCTGCATGAAGGCAAAGCTTAACGTGGTGGTAAGCGGTCTGCCTGGAGCAGGTAAGACGGAGTTGTTAAAATACTTAGGTAGTTATATTAAGAAAGAAGACCGTGTAATTACTATGGAGGATAATTTGGAATTGCATTTTCCGTTGTTGTATCCGGAAAAGGATTGTGTCGAATTTAAAATATCGCCATTATTTTCCTATACCGATGCGATAAAGGCAAGTCTGCGTTTACTGCCAGATTATCTGGTGTTGTCGGAAATTCGCTCCGTTGAGGCAAAATATTTGTTAGAGGCATTATCTACCGGTGTGCATTGCATGTCTACGGTACATGCTGATTCTGCGGATAAAATCCCGGATCGTATACAAAGCATGTCGGAATCAAGCGGGAATCGAAGTGTGCTGGATGATGTGTACCGTTATATTGATGTGGGAATTCATATCCGGAAGCGAGTAGACGAGAATGGCAGGGTACATCGTTTTTTAGATGAAATCTGCATGTTTGAGAGGGAGAAGGAATTGAATCAAGTGTATTACCTGATGCGGGAAGGGAATATGATAAGTAACCGGATTCCTCAAAGTAAATTATCAAAAATAGAGCTTTGTGAGAGGAGGGCTGGGAATTGAAAAAGTGGATACAGCAGTTTCGTTTTTCCTTTTTGCTTGCAGAAATTGAGAGGTATGGATTTCACTATTCATTTAAACAATATTTGCTGGTAATGGCTTCCGGTATGCTGGTGATCTGGCTGCTGTCAGAGTATCTGCATTTGCATGTGGGAATGGTGGCATTGCTAGGTGTAATGTATGTATTACTGGTTCCTTGTGGTGTTCGTTTGCAATTCCGTTATCTGTATGAACAGAAGCGGTTTGAGGATATAACAACCTATATGCAATATCTTATGTATAGCTTTAAGCGAAATCGAAAAATTGTAGTGTCATTGGATGATACAGCCATGTTATGCTCAAGCGAATTGCAACCACTTGTAGAAGGAGCCATGGATAAAATATTGTACAGCGATGCAAGACCGGGAATTTATCGGGAAGCCTTTGCAATTATTGAAGAGAAGTATGAATGTACCCGATTGTCCTCTGTGCATAGTTTTTTAATTCAAGCAGAAAAGAAAGGTGGTAATCCATCAAAGTCATTACAGATATTGCAGGATGATTTGCAGAACTGGGTAGAAAATACTTATGCATTTCAGAAGGAGCGAAAAAATATGCAGACAAAGGTGACAATTTCTCTGGTGTTATCTGGGATAATTTCTGTGATGATGTACCGGATGTTGCCGCTAGAATCTGGAGATATTGCTTCGAATCCCGTATATCAAATATTAACGAGTGGTTTGTTAATAAGCTTTCTGCTGATATTTATGCTGTCACAGAAGGCAATGGTACATTCATGGTTAAAGGAGACCTATACCCCTAATGAAAAGCAGTTCGCCAGAGATTATGAATTGTGTGCATCGGGAAAGGGCGGCAGAAGGAAGCTGAAATATGCGAGAAAACGAATGGAAAAAGAAGTACTTATGGTATTTCCAAACTGGCTTCGTGAGCTGGCATTGTATTTACAGACAGAGAATGTATATAATGCGCTTCAAAAATCATTAGACAACTGTTCTTATGTACTGGAAGCAGAGTTAAGAAAAACATTGGAGAAGATTGCAAATGACCCCAATAATATGGCATCTTACTGTGCTTTTTTTGAGGGATGTAAAATGCCGGAAATACAATCCGTACTTATTATGCTGTATTCTATGACAGAATTGGGAAGTGAGGAGTCAGATGAACAGATCTATAGCATGATGCAGAGGAATAACCAGTTGACCGATAAGGCAGCAAAATTAGCGAATGAAGATGCCGGATTTTTGTTTGGTGTATACATGCTTAGTCCCATGGTGCTGTCTGCGGGAAAATTACTGGTGGATATGGGATTGTTTATGTTACAGTTTATGGCGCATTACAGCAACTTTGTGTAAGGGAACGGTATGATTGCTTAGATATATGGGAAACAATTACTGGATGTGAAAAATTACGAAAGGAAGGTGTATGTATGCGGACTGTGTTCGAAGAATATGGCGTGTTACTCTATGATCTTATAGTGGGAAGTATGATGATTTTAGGCTTACAAATGGTATTGGAATGGGTGATACGTTAGGAGGGAGGCGTCCTATGAAGGAAATGTTAGAGGAATATGGTGGCGTTATAATTGGTGTGGCTCTTATGGCTGTGATCTTGCGCGTACTGCCACTTTTGTGCAGTGTCTATAGAGGAGCAGCCGGTTTGTTCAGTCAATCATTGGGGAACTGCTTATGAAACGCTTGCTAGGGGAATATGGAAGAGTTATTTTGATTACAGTGATTGCGGGGGGTTTGTTATTATTTCTTATTGGTACATACGGAAAGAAGCTACAAACACAATTTGTAATTAAGGAGAAAGAAGTCGCAGACAATATATCAGAGGAGCAGATATATCTGGCAGAGCATGGATATGTTCCATATTTTACAGGGGTGGAGCATGTAACTGTCAGTAAGGAATTCCGAGGTATGAATGGAGAAATCGGCTTTACAAAGGAAGATGCATTGGCGGGAGTGAAAGCCTACGAATATCGATATGCGAATCAGGAATTGGTTGTGCAGGAGATTCCTGTAGAAAATATTCTGGTATATCCTTTTGATGAGCCGGAGGATGCAACACAGGATTCTGGGAGGGAGGAAATAGATGTGAATCACACGGGGCGTTATTCGCTACGGTATGTGGTGGAAGGCTCTACCGGTTTAAAGGCAGAAACAACCAGAATTCTACTTGTGGATTTTCTTCCGGATGGAGTTAGCAGAAGATAGGAGGAGATTTACATGAAAGTGGCAGTGGAAGTATTTGTAGACAGTATACTGCTTTTGCTAATAACAGCAGCGAGTGTGTTTTTTATTGTAATTTCACTGATGACAGCAGATGCCAGAAATTTTCATTCTACATCCGTTGCCAAGATTGAAGCCAGTGATGGCAGTCAGGTAGTAATGGAGGAATGCATGGCAGAAGCAAAGGAAAAGGGATACCGGATGGAGATTGTACCGACCTGTCTGTATGAAGATAAATCTTACTATTATGTAACGGTATCTTATGACATACAGATACCAGTGAGTGGATTTCAATATGGTGGAACAGTGGAGGGCTATGCGAGATAGCGTGTTTTTATCATTGGTAGAAAAAAGATAGTGATGTAATTAGTGGCGTTACTTAAAGTGGCGCATGGATTTGAATGCCGTGAAAGCGGCGGAATGGAGGTTAATATGAAATCATTTTTGGAAGAATATGGATTAGTGGTGGTAGCAGCTATTATTATTGGTTTATTTGTAACATTTGCCAGCCCTTTTGGCAAATCCATTCAATCTTATATTACCAGTACCGTGCAGACCTTTGCGACAAATTCCCAATCTGCGGTCAATGGAGCTGCTGAGAATACGCCTACACCAGAGGAGTAAGATTATATTATGAAAGGTGTTGTGAAAGCAGTTATTGTTTGTATTATGTTACTGCAGACCATAACCATTATTCAGTGTATTGATACGAAATCTGTCCGTAGGGAGGAAATTTATCAAGCATTATCAGAAGCGGAGTATGCTTCATTGGAAATGTTACGGGAAGACAGGGGGGAGTTCTATTTCCCAGTGCCGCTTTCGCAAAAACAGAAACAACAAGGTAATGCAAAGCTTCAAGAGGTATTTGAGAACCATGTGCGGACTCTGATAACCAGCAATTCAGATATAACGGTACAGATTTTTGGAATTGATTGCGAGACAGGTTTAATTGATGCAGAGGTAACGGCTGAGTTTTTCTATCCTACTGGGAAAAAGGGAAAGGTTCAGTGCAGAAAGACGGTGATATTGGAAGAATATTAGCTGGGGACTGCCATGCCAGGGTGGAATACGTTGGTGTGGCAGTTTTTTGTATACAAAGAAACCCGAATTTCGCACACATCTCCCACAATTCCACCTTGCATAACCCACCATATCTGCTATAATAATACAAGTCGCCAAAGACCAATACCAATGTGAAACGATATGGAGGAAGCACATGACATACGAAGAAAGTGTTTCATATATTTTGAATATCCCAAAATTCACAACCAAAAATGAACCGGGACATACGCGTTATTTTCTAAGCGAATTAGGAAATCCCCAGAATAAAATGAAAATCATTCATGTGGCAGGTACCAATGGAAAAGGCTCCGTTTGCGCCTATTTGCAGTCTATCCTGCAACAGGCAGGAAAAGAAACCGCCATGTTTACCTCGCCACATCTGGTTAAAATAAACGAACGATTTCGTATCAATGGAAGACCGATAGAAGACGAAGCATTTACCAAAGCTTTTGAGACGGTATATCAAATCGTAAAAAGGGCAGAAGAACAGGAGATTGCACATCCAACCTTTTTTGAATATCTGTTTCTTATGGCAATGGTGGTGTTTCAAAAAAGCGAATATGTCATTTTAGAGACAGGTTTGGGAGGGCGTTTGGATGCTACCAATGTAATAGAGCATCCCATGCTTTCTATTATTACTTCCATCAGTCTGGATCATACAGAGTTGTTAGGTGATACCGTGGAGAAGATTGCTTTTGAGAAAGCAGGAATTTTAAAAAAAGGTACACCAGTAGTATTCGATGGGAATTCAGTGGAAGCATTTGCGGTGATACAAAAAACAGCAGAGGAGCTTGGAATAGAATATTGCCCCGTAACAAAAAAAGATATTAAGAATTTATGTAGCGGACAAAAATCGGTTGATTTTTCGACTTATGTTAAGTATTATATTGCTAATGGCGTTTTTTCAGAAATAGAAGAACGGTTCACGATACCGTTTCAGGCACCTTATCAGGCAGAGAATGCAGTGCTTGCACTTAGGGCAGCCATGTATCTTGACTGTAAGGAGGAAATCTCATTGGATATCTTGAAGCAGGGGCTTTCGTATATGCAGTGGGAAGGGCGAATGGAAGAAATAATGCCGGGGATTATCGTAGATGGTGCTCACAATGAAGCAGGAATGGAAGCGTTTATTCAGGGAGCGTCTCTTACCGATAATAAAAAAATACTGTTATTTACAGCAGTAAAAGAAAAAGAGTATGAACATATGATAGCTGACCTGTGCAGGAAATTGATTTTTGAAAAGATTGTTGTAACAGAGCTTGGCATGGCAAGAGCTGCGAAAGCAGAAGAGCTGGCAAATATCTTTCGAACATATGCAAACTGCCCGGTGGAGGTACAGAAGGATATCAAACAGGCTTTTTCTCTGGCAGAACAGAGCAGGGATGAACAGACGACACTGTATTGCGTAGGTTCTCTTTATCTGGTAGGAGAGGTAAAAGCCATTCTGAATAAATAGACAATAGGAGGTCATCTGATGATAAATTTTGACGAAGAATTAAAGAAATTTCATCCAAGTCTGGAAGTGGACGAAGCGGAAGATATGATTGAAAACAGAGAAATGACAGATATGCTGGACATTTTAAAGGTAATGTTAGCACAAAAAAATGAACAGTAAATCCTGGGAGATGAAATGAATGAAGTGTTGGAATTGTGGAAACACCTTGACGGAGCATGAGTTTTGCCCGACATGTGGTGCAGATGTAGATACATTTAAGAAAATAGTCAGAATATCAAACAAGTATTATAATGAAGGGCTTGAAAAAGCAAAGGTGAGAGATTTAACTGGAGCAATGGATAGCTTGAAAATGAGTTTGAAATACAATAAACGCAATATTCCAGCAAGAAACTTGCTGGGACTTGTGTATTATGAAACAGGGGAAATGGTTGCAGCGCTTGGTGAATGGGTAATCAGCAAAAATATGCGTCCGAATAAGAATATTGTGGATGATTATATTAAAGCCGTACAGGACAATCCCCAGAAGTTAGAAACAACAAATCAAACCATTAAAAAATTCAATCTGGCATTAATATACTGTAAGCAGGAAGCGTATGATTTAGCTGTGATTCAGTTGAAAAAAGTATTATCAACCAATCCAAAGCTGATTAAGGGTAGACAACTGTTAGCGCTTCTTCATATTCGAGAGAAAGAATACGATAAGGCACTGAAGGAATTGAAGAAAGCAGAGGCAATTGACCGTTGCAATCCGCTTACTATCCGTTATCTCAAGGAATTGGAACGTTATCATAAGGTAACAGAAAAGACAGTGACAGATAGACAGGAGAAGCAAAAGAAAAAAGAACCGGTACAATATAAAGTGGGTAACGATACCGTAATCCAGCCAACTGTATATAAAGAAAATAATGGTTTATCTGTTGTGTTAAATATTGCTATTGGATTATTGTTAGGTGCAGCGCTGGTGTATTTTTTGGTTGTTCCAGGAAAAACACAGATAGCTGATAGAGAAGCCAATGAGCAACAGAAGGTGTTTAATGAACAGTTAGACGCCAAGGATGCTTCGATTGCAGATTTGGAAAAGGTGATTGAAACACTGCAGACAAAGGTAGAAGGACTAGAAACCAATTTGAACGGGTACGAGGGTGATAACGGTGTAGTAGCTTCCTATGAAAAATTGTTAAGCATTGTAACTACCTATACAGAAGGTGACGCAATTACAACGTATGAAGCGTTAGAGACGATTTCCGAGGAATCTTTAAAGGAGGTAGGTGGTAACTTTGAAAGCACCTATCAGACTATTAAAACAACGGTAGAACCGGAAGCAGCAGAAGCATACTATAAGAGAGCTGAAAAAAAATATGAGGCGCGAAAATTTGCAGAATCCATACCTGATTTTGAGAAATGTTATGCGTTAGATTCCACCAATGATGAGGCATTGTATTATTTAGGTCGTGCCTATCAGCGGACGGATCACAAGGAAAAGGCAAAGCAGCTTTTTGATAAGCTGATTGAAAAGTTTCCGAACAATAAGACTGCAAGAGATGCACAGCTTCATTATGACGACTAGTACATCGTTTTGTAAATAACGATACCATTCATGCAGAGTATTTTTATATACCAGAAAAATAAAGCTCTTTGCTATACAAGAGGATGTTTGAAAATTTCTGGCATAAGAAAAATGATAGGGTGTAGTTATTTCATGAGATAAGAAACAGAAGAAAAATTATGACTGTACAAGAGAAATCATTTCGGTGGTTTCTCTTTTTGTGCTTAAAAATAGGTACAGACAGCCGTTAAGAAATAAATAGACGCCGGTAGGGGCAGAAATGAGGATAGAGATGGAAAATAGTATGAAGATAGTTGGGCAGGATCTGGTGGTGAAGGTTCCGATAGAATTAGACCATCACAATTGTAATGAGATAAAGGACAAGATAGATTTTTTGATTGGAGAAGAAGCAGTTAACAGGATTGTTTTTGATTTTGCAAATACCTCATTTATGGATAGTTCAGGAATTGGCGTTATTATGGGGCGATATAAAAAAATGCAATTCATTGGAGGCGAGGTATGTGCGGTAGGTGTAGGAGACCGTGTCTACAAAATACTTGTATTATCCGGTATTTCAAAGTTTATACAAATTATGAAAAAGAAGGAGGAACAGTTATGCCAGTAGAAAACGAAATGAAGGTGATTTTTGACAGTCGCTCTTGTAATGAAAGTTTTGCAAGAATAACGGCTGCTGCCTTTATGACACAGCTTAATCCTACTGTTGAGGAGGTGGCAGATGTGAAGACTGCGGTCTCTGAGGCAGTTACAAATGCAATTATTCATGCATACGATATGGAAGTACATAAAATCGAAATGACGTGTCGCATAGAAGGTCGACGTTTTCTTGTCATTATTCAGGATTATGGAAAAGGAATCGAGGATGTTGACAAAGCATTGGAGCCTCTTTACACGTCAAGACCTGATTTAGAACGTTCTGGTATGGGATTTGCGTTTATGGAGGCATTTATGGATGATATGAAAGTAGAAAGCAGAAAAGGGGAAGGCACTAAGGTGACGATGTATAAGACTGTTGGTGCTATGGAAGGATGATATGAAGGAAAATATCGCACTCATTCAATTGGCAAGACAAGGAGATAAAAGTGCGAGAGATACGTTAGTAGAGGAGAATATGGGACTTGTCTGGAGTATTGCAAGAAGATTTGCAAACCGAGGATATGAATTAGAGGATTTATTTCAGATAGGAACGATAGGACTGATAAAGGCAATTGACAAGTTTGATACGACCTATCAGGTTATGTTCTCCACTTACGCAGTTCCCATGATTATGGGGGAAATCAAGCGATTCCTGCGAGATGATGGCATGGTTAAAGTGTCAAGAAGTTTAAAAGAAAATGGATGGAAAATAAAGCAGGCATCTTCAACTTTCTTTGCAGAGCAGGGCAGAGAACCGTTAGTAGAGGAATTAGCGTCGATACTGGGAATGCCGGCAGAAGATATTGTCATGTCATTAGAAGCGAATGCAGAGGTGGAGTCGTTGCAGAAGACGACTTATCAGAGTGGGGACAGTGAATTACATTTAGAAGAGCAGTTGGCAGATGAAAGACAGGGAAATGATGGTGAAGCAGACAAGTTGGTGAACCGGCTTCTGTTAGAGCAGTTGTTAAGTGAATTGGAGGAGGAGGAAAAGAAATTGATAGTGTATCGCTATTTAGAAGAGAAAACACAGATGGAAACGGCGAGATTGCTGCATATTAGTCAGGTTCAAGTGAGTCGTTTAGAAAAAAAAATTTTGACAAGAATGCGTGCACAAGCAGAAAGAGTGTAAGACTTACCATTGCAAAATAAAGGAACTGTCTTTTCATGTTATCGGGAATCGTGTATAATGAAAAAACATAAGAAAAATCAAAAACATACAGGAGGATACAAAATGAAGCAAAAAAAACCAGGCATAGGATGGTTTTTTATAGGAACAGTACTTACCTGCTTTGTGGTGATGGTACTTGTTGTGACAACAAGTCTGTTTATTTACCATAAGCTAACAACAGGTGAGGATGATGACGTAGAAGCCATGGCATATATTGAAAATCAGGAGACAGCAACATCGTCAGAGGAAGAAACGGACACGCAGATGCAGATAGAAAATATACTGGAAAATTCAGAAACAGCAGCAAAAGATTTGGGTAAAGTAGAATTTTTATCCCAGTTCAAACAGGGTTTAGAGTCCGGAACGGATATACTGACGCTATTGCGCTCGTTTTATCCAAATGAAATTGTTGTAGCAAGTGGAGGTACTTACAAATTTCACACAATCAACAGAAATTTAAAAATGCATGAACTGCAAGCAGAAAATATTAAGGTGCTGGATAATGGAGAGATGCAGTACACGAAGGATGGAACTATAATTTCCCACAAAGGAATTGATGTATCAAAATTCCAAGGGGTAATTGACTGGAATGCGGTGAAACAGGATGGTGTGGAATATGCATTTATCAGAGTGGGGCTTCGTGGCTATGAAACCGGTGAAATAGTAGAGGATGAATGCTTTAAGACGAATATAGAGGGTGCAAATGCAGCAGGTGTGTCAGCAGGTGTGTACTTCTTTTCACAGGCAGTCACTGAAGCAGAGGCGGTGGAGGAAGCAGAATTTGTACTGAACCTCATAAAAGATTACAAGATTGACTGCCCGATTGTATATGATGTGGAAAAGGTGGCAAACAGCACTGCAAGAATGAACCAGATTAATCAGGAAGAACGTACGGCAATCACCATTGCGTTCTGTGAACGAATCAAAGAAGCCGGATATGAGCCAATGATTTATGCAAACATGGAAATGTTTACTCAGTTAGTGGATATTTCCCAGCTAGAGGCTTATGAGAAGTGGTATGCTTATTATGATCCATCCCTGTATTATCCGTATGATTTTACTGTCTGGCAGTATAGTGAAAAAGGGGCGGTTGCCGGCATTACCGGTGATGTAGATATGAACATAAGCTTTAAGAAATGGAGTGAAGGCCAATGAAAAGGAAACAATATATATTATTCGATTTAGATGGAACTGTTACAGAGCCATTTGAAGGAATTACCAATTGTGTAGCATATGCATTAAAGCATTTTGGAATTGAAGTGGAAGATAAAAGTACACTTCGTCCTTTTATTGGACCTCCACTGATAGAGAGTTTTCAGGAATTTTATGGATTCTCAAAGGAGCAGGCAGAGGAGGCTACGAAGAAATATCGTGAATTATATAATGTAGAAGGAATTTTTCAAAATGAGTTGTATAAGGGAATGGAGGAATTGCTTGCATTTTTAAAAGAGCAGGGGAAAACGGTGGTTCTTGCTACTTCTAAGCCGGATGTATTTGCTAACAGAATTCTTTCTTATTTTAAAATAGACCAGTATTTTGACTTTGTTGCTGGTAGTGAGATAAATGGTGGACGAAATACAAAGATTGCTGTTATTCAGTATGCGTTAGACCAAACGGGAATTACAGATGTCAGTCAGGCGGTTATGGTAGGTGACCGGAAATTTGACATTCTTGGAGCACAGCATTTTGGAATGGATTCGGTAGGAGTGTTATATGGGCATGGTAGCCGTGAAGAATTAGAGCAGGCAGGGGCAACTAAAATTGTAGAAACGGTAAGTGAGTTGAAAAATTTGCTCTAATGTTTGAAATACGAATTTGCAAAACGCGCTCTTTTTCTCAAGAATCGTAGAATTATAGAGAGAAATGTAGAATTATGCACATACTTAAAGTGGTTATCCACATAAAAAGGGAAAAAAGTGGATAAAAATGTGAATAAGTATAATAACTAATGGAAAAGATTAGAATTGTGTGTGAATTCAGAAAAATTTACCATATAAAACGAGGAGTGCCCTGGTGTTAGACACCAGGGCTATTATGAAAAAATCTATTTATGTGTAATGAAACATTACGATTTAGGCATTTTATTACTTAAGAAGTGCTTTCTTAATATGTTTTCATTATATCTGTTACATGTGAATAAAGTATGAACGTGCAGTGAATACTTTGTTAAAGTCAACAAAAAAATAGGGATGAATTGATTAAAAACAATAAAAGTGTCCAAAAATAATGGAAAAATATGGATAAATAGACACGTTACAAATGAAAAAAATACGAAAAAAAAGAAAAAGTAAGATAGATATATGTTAAAAATGCACTATAACCCGTAAAGGCATTGACGAATTCGTAAAATCGTGTAAAATGAAAAAGATAAGGCAAAAATAGCTTTGAAATCAAATGGAGGTTTTTTTACTATGCAGGAAAACATTTTTGTTATCGGACACAAGAATCCGGATACCGATTCAATCTGCTCTGCTTTAGCATATGCAGAGTTAAAATGTAAAGTTACAGGAGAAAAATACACCGCAGCAAGATGTGGTGAAGTAAACGCAGAGACAACATATGTGTTAGAGCGTTTTGGAATCAGCGCACCAGAATATGTGGCTGCTGTAGAACCACAGACAAAGCTGATTTTAGTAGATCATAATGAGACAGCACAGGCAGTAGACGGACTTGTAGAAGCAGAATTGTTAGAAATTATTGACCATCATAAGATTGGTGATATCCAGACAATGGTACCAATTTATTTCCGCAATCAACCAGTAGGATGTACAGCAACAATCATTACACTACTTTATAAAGAAAATAAAGTAGAAATTGTAAAGGAAACAGCAGGTTTATTATGTGCAGCAATCCTTTCGGATACACTGTTATTCCGTTCACCAACTTGTACACCACTTGACAAAGAGACCGCATTAGAGTTAGCGGCAATTGCAGGCGTAGAAGTGGAAGAATATGGAATGTCAATGTTTAAAGCAGGCAGTAACTTAAAGGATAAGACTGCAGATGAAATCTTCTATCAGGATTTCAAGAAATTCAATGCAGGTGAAGTATCCTTTGGTGTTGGTCAGATTAATGCCATGAGCGATGAAGAATTAGTAGAGATTAAAGAAAAATTATATCCATATTTAGAGATAGCAAAAAATGAGCATGGTCTTCAGATGGTATTCTTTATGCTGACAGATATTATGACAGAGACCACTTCGTTGATTTGCTTAGGAGAAGGCTCTGACGAATTAGTAGTAAAGGCATATAATCAGGAAAAAACAGCGGACAACCGTTATATGTTAAAAGATGTAGTATCCAGAAAGAAACAGTTAATTCCTGCTTTCATGGCTGGATTACAGGCGTAGATATAAGAGAGAGTATTTATGGCAAAACAAGAATGGAAGCCCGGCAATATGCTATACCCGCTGCCAGCTGTGTTAGTCAGTATGGCAGACAGGGAGGGCCGAAGTAATATTATTACGGTGGCGTGGTGCGCAACTGTTTGCACTAATCCACCAATGTTATCCATTTCCGTAAGACCAGATCGATATTCCTATCCGATATTAAAAGAAACAGGTGAATTTGTGGTGAATTTAACCACAGAAGAACTGGCTTTTGCCACGGATTATTGTGGGGTGCGCTCTGGCAGAGATGTAGACAAGTTCAAAGAAATGCATCTCACCAAAGGAAAGGGAATCGGAATTGCGGCACCGACGATTGAGGAAAGCCCTGTGAATATTTCCTGTAAGGTTAGGAAAATTGAAGAACTAGGTTCTCACCATATGTTTATAGCAGATGTTACCGGGGTAACGATTGATGATAAATATATGGATGAAACGGGAAAATTTGAACTTAATGCATCAGGTTTGCTTATATATTCCCATGGAGAATATTTTAGTACCGGTGAAAAAATAGGTAAATTTGGATATTCCGTTCAGAAAAAACAAGCTCCGAGTAAGAAGAAAACAAAAGAGAAGAAGGTCTGAAAGGAGGAATTATATGAATTATGGTAGAAAAGGTGTAAAGGACCAGCAGAAGGATATTACATCAAAAAATGCTATGGTAACCAGAAAATTTCTGGTAACATTCTTGAAAGCATTTTTGATTGCTATAATAGCGATAGCCGTGATTGGGGGCAGTGTAGGAGTTGGTGTGATAAAAGGCATTATTGATACTGCGCCGGACATCGAGGATGTAAATGTAATGCCTGTAGGCTCATCCAGTTACCTGTATGATGCAGAAGGAAATCAGATTCAGAAATTATTTGCGGCGAACTCAAATCGTACGCCAATTTCTATTGAGAATATGCCGGAAGATTTGCAGCATGCATTTGTTGCTATAGAAGATGAACGTTTTTACGAACATAATGGTATTGATATCAAAGGTATTATAAGAGCTGCTGTAGTAGGCGTGACTTCAGGATTTGATTTTTCAGAAGGTGCAAGTACAATTACCCAGCAGTTAATTAAGAATAATGTCTATACAAAATGGCAGACTGGCGAGGAAGATGTAGAGAAATTTAAACGTAAATTCCAGGAGCAGTATTTAGCCATGGAATTAGAAAAAACCATGAGCAAAGAAGAAATTCTGGAAAATTATATGAATACCATTAACTTAGGTCAGAATACATTAGGAGTACAATCTGCTTCCCAACGTTATTTTGGTAAGAATGCTAAGGATTTGACATTGTCTGAGTGTGCCGTGATTGCTGCAATTACCCAGAATCCAACAAGATATAATCCAATTACGAATCCAGAAGAAAATGCGGAACGACGTGAAAAAGTATTGCGTAATATGTGTGAACAGGGCTATATTACTGAAGAGGAAAAGGAAGTAGCACTAAAGGATGATGTGTATTCCAGAATTCAACAGGTAAATGTGACCCAGTCAGATACAAAGGTTAACAGTTATTTTGTGGATGAATTGATTAATCAGTTAGAGGAAGACCTGAAAGAACAAAAAGGGTACACGTCAACCCAGGCATACTATGCAATATTCAGTGGAGGATTAAAGATTTATACTACAATGGATCCGGATATTCAGGAAATTTGTGATGAAGAGTTTACGAATGAGGAAAATTATCCGGATGATGCACAAACATTGCTAAGTTATGCCTTAACCATTGTCAATGAAGACGGTGAACAGATGAATTTTAGCCAGCAGATGATGGAAACATATTTTAAACAGACTGATTCTAGCTTTGATTTGTTATTTGATTCTGAAGAAGAGGGTGACAAATATGTGCAAGAATATGTGAATCACGTTTTAGCTGAAAATGGTGGAGAAGTGTTTGCGGAAAATAAGAGTTATGCGTTACAACCACAGATCTCCTTTTCTGTCATTGATCAGAATACTGGTCAGGTCAAAGCATTAATAGGTGGTAGAGGCGAAAAAAAAGCCAGTCTTACGTTGAATCGTGCAACGCAATCTACACGTCAGCCGGGCTCTACCTTTAAAGTATTGGCAGCGTTTGCACCGGCATTGGATAGTGCGGGACAGACATTAGCCACAGTATATGACGATACTGCATATAATTACCAGAACGGACGTCCGGTAAGCAACTGGTATACGAGTGGATATAAAGGATTATGTACCATCAGACAGGGTATAGAGCAGTCCTTGAATATTGTAGCTGTTAAAACATTAACGGAAATCACACCACAGGTAGGATACGATTATCTAATTGATATGGGATTTACTACCCTCGTGGAGCAGGACGAAAACGGCAATACCGATATTCAGCAGGCGTTAGCTCTTGGTGGTATTACAAATGGTGTTACCAACGTGGAGCTTGGAGCTGCATATGCTGCCATTGCAAATGGTGGTGTCTATACAAAACCAATTTATTACACAAAGGTATTAGACGGTGAAGGAAATATTGTTCTTGAAAATAAACCAGAGTCTAAAACCGTATTAAAAGAAACAACAGCTTATTTACTTACAGATGCCATGAAGGATGTTATTACAGGAGCGAATGGTACAGGTGGTTCCTGTGCAATTAGCGGTCAGTCAGTGGCTGGAAAAACAGGAACAACTTCAAATTATAAAGACGTATGGTTTGTAGGATACACACCATACTATACGGCAACAATCTGGACTGGCTATGATAATTATGTCTCTTTGTCAACAAAATCTGAAAAAAATTATCACAAGGCAATTTGGCAGAAGGTTATGACCAGAATTCATGAAGGACTGGAATACAAGAAATTTGAAAAACCAGCAGGAATTGTAACCGCAAAAATATGTAAGAAATCCGGTAAATTGGCAGTGGAGGGATTATGTAATAAAGACCCGCGTGGCAGTATGATAACTACTGAGTATTTTGCAAAAGGTACTGTGCCAACGGATTATTGTGATACACATATTAACGTAACAATATGCTCCAAGTCAAAAATGCCGGCAGGAGAATACTGTCCGGAAACAAGTAAGAAAGAAAAAATTTATATTCTTCGTCCATCCAGCTCTGCAACAAAAAAGGAAAATGGTAAGACTACTTACGGTAAGACGGCAGACAGTAAATACAGTATCACCGAAGAGGAGTTAAAGGAAACCTGCACATATCATTCAAAAAGCTGGTATAATGAAAATGAACAGCCAAACAAGAGTAATTCGAACATGCCGGATGAGACGCAGGCTCCGGAGAGCGGAGAAGATACTACGGCTACAGAACCGCCATCGGAGGGGGAAGTAGTTCCGCCAACCACTGAAACAACGGACAACCCGGAAGGTGAGAGTATTCCGGAAGATGGAATGGTTGAAAATGTAACAAATGAAGCAGGTGGTTATTAAGGGGGAACAATGGTGGAAAGCTATAAAACGATTTTCCGTGAAGGTGAAGGCGAGATTATAGAAAAGAAATCGCGGTTTATTGCAACTATTCGCCATGTGGAAAGTGAAGAAGAAGCAGTTGCATTTATTGAATCCACGAAAAAAAAATATTGGGATGCCAGACATAACTGTTCTGCATTCGTAATTGGCAAAAAGGCGGAATTACAGCGATGCAGTGATGATGGAGAACCAGGTGGAACTGCCGGAAGACCAATGTTAGATGTGTTGTTAGGGCAGGAAATACGCAATGCGGTGGTTGTTGTTACCAGATATTTCGGCGGTACTCTGTTGGGTACCGGCGGTCTGGTAAGGGCATATACTCAGGCAGTACAGGCAGGTATTGCAAATGCAGTTGTTATCGAAAAAAAGCATGGTATCAGGCTTCATATTACTACGGATTACAACGGAGTAGGAAAAATACAGTACATATTGGGACAGGCAGGCATTGCAATCCTTGATTCCGACTATGGTGTGGATGTCACAATCACAGCACTAGTGCCGGACAGTGAGTTAGAATCGCTGAAAAAAGAGCTAATTGAGGCAACCAATGGAAAAGCCGGATTAGTGGAAGGTGATGCACTCTATTTCGGAAAAGCGGATGGAGAGTTGCAGTTGTTTGAGGATTAAGGAGTGATGAACTCGTTTGTCGCAGTTAGGTAAGATATAATTTAACATATGATGTTAGAGCAGGCTATTGGGATTGGAATTCTGATAGCCTGCTTCTTTATGCGAAATTCGGATTTGTGCGTGCGTCAAAGTGTGTTAGTAAACTGTCCGGCAGAGAGAGGGGCTGTAGCTTGCTACCCGTCCGGCTCCGGGTTACAGCGAAGATTGGGAAATGGGGCAGGCTCCAAGGCATAAGTGATTCTAAGAGGCTTGAATTGTTGCTAAGGACAAGCGGAAAAATATAGAACTCGCAAGCTCAGACAACTATATTTTTCCGCTTAACGCACCAATCCAACCATCTAAGAATCACTAATACCTTTCCGAACAGCCCCATTTCCCAATCTTCACTGCAACCCGGAGCCTGTCTTTCCGAATCGGCTATCATTTTGCGTATACAATTTCACCTCTACCCAAAGCGGCTCGTAATATATTACTTTATTACAATTCAGTATGTTAGCAAATACATATCATTACTAACTTTTCCAACACGCAGCCGGTGGCAGGGGCAGAAGGTTCCTAAGCAGACAATCACGAGCCGCTTTTAGTGGAGGTGAAATCCACTCATTAGGAAGACTTAGGCGTGAGGTGCTATCGCCGAACGTCTTAGTCGTAC
>JBGVMW010000025.1:0-11898 GCA_045125095.1 Lachnospiraceae bacterium | reverse complement strand
CATAGAAGGTCAGACACCGGAGGATGTGGAGCAGACCGCCTATGCTTATATAAAATCCAAAATAGAGGAATATGAGATAGATGTGGATATTGTAGATGTAGCTTTGACCGGTAGTCGATGCAGAGGTCTTGAAAAGGAAGGCTCTGACCTTGATATAGTGGTGGAATATAAGGGAAAAGAGAAAGAAGATGATTTATTTAATGCCTTTAACGAAGATGGTCTGAAAATTGGCGGTGTTAAGGTTGACATCAATCCAATTACAGAGGGAAAGACCGGAACACTTGCAACATATCTGCCAGGTGTGGAAAGTTATCTTGCAGAAAAACGTGAAGCAATGCAAAAAGAGTCTATAAAAGAAGATGTAGTAGAGAAGAAGCCTACAATAGTTACTCTTATGGTGTCCGAATGCAGTGAGTTTCATAATCTTGGAGAATTTCATGAGGGCATAGAAACCGTTGATGAAGCCATAAAGTTGTACAATCAGATACCACCGGAGCGAATGAATGCAGTCAGAGGTATTGGAATTAACATCCATACAGAGGGGACAGAGAGCTATGAGGATGTGGAAATGGACATCTTATCTGGAAAAACGATTGATTTGGAGATTTTGGATTATGTGCCGGATATTACAGATGAACCGAAAGCAATAGAAATGATTGCAGAAATGATTGATAAATTACCGGATATCGAAGTGCGTGGTTCTCTGGAGAAGTGGCAGGCAGCTTTGCTTGCTACACAGATAGACCAGCTTTCTTATGATTATGACACGTATCAATATAGAGATACAGTTGAGGACAGAGTTGCACAGGTAGCAAATATCACAGAGGATATCAGAAACGGAAATATCGGGTATCTTAATGATTTTCTTAATGCAATCGTAGCAGAAAGCATCAGGGAGGGCATAACAGACATTTTCGGACAAGGTACGGAGATTGATAACAGTGAAGCCGTACAGACCGCCAGAAAGGCAAAGGAGCTGTTAGATAAGCTGTCAGAATATAAACCACTTGCAAAGGTGGAGGTGCTTGAAGAAAGCAATTATAATATGATTGATAATGTATTGAACAATGAAAAGTCAAAGAAAGAGGAGGAACGTTCAACGGGGAGAATTTCCATAAAGGAGAAGCTGGCAGAAAAAAAGGCAATGATAGAGCATCGTGACAAGGGAGAAAAATTATCGCCGGATAAGGATGCGGAAAAGAAATCACATAGAGAGATATAAGACTGTAACAGAAAAGCAGTAGCCATTGGAATATCCCTTTGGTTACTGCTTTTTTTAGTGGTTAAAATATTTGAGCATTTGGACAAGAAACATATTTTTGTTCTACAAATAGAAAGAGGAGTGTTTAATGTTATGGTAACTAGCATTGAGAGTGGTGTCATAGGAACTTCCATAGATATAATGGGAATAATAGCGGATGCGTTAAAGTTATTAGTGAATTGCATAGTTTTTAGGAAGATGATAGTGGTTATTGCTGGAGAATTGTTGGCGAAGAAAATAGAGGCGGTGATGTAGTCTATAATAGGGAGGAACGGGTGAAAACAAATAACAATAAAAAATTGTTTTAAGATGATGGATACTTAATATAACTAGCAGGAATATAAATAGACAATAGTATATATACTATTAAAAACAAAATAAAGAGTGTTTAAAATGTTAAAATTGCAAAAAATATGCAAATGTAGTTGACAAAACAGATTGTGAGGGGTATTATGAATGTAAAAGAAATGAAAGGAGCGAATGATATGATATTAGAATTTTCTTGCTCAAACCATAAGTCTATTAAAGATAAGGTGACTTTCTCGGCGATTGCATCAAGTGATAATACTTATGCAGAAACATTAAAGGAGTTTTCAAAATATCGAGTTCTTCGTTCAGCTGTTATTTATGGACCAAATGGTTCAGGGAAAAGTAATTTTCTTAATGCATTAGAATTTATGCGTAATTTGGTTTGTAATAGTATGAAGCATCAGCCTGGGCAAGGAATATTTCAGGCTCCTCACAAATTAAGTAGTAGTATGGAACCAAGTGAATATTCGATTCAATTTGTCAAAGAAGATGTACGTTATGCATATGGATTTAAGATAGTAAAAAATTTGGTTGAAGATGAATACTTATATTACTTTCCGAAGGGTAAACAGGTTAAAATTTTCGAGAGAGAGAAGATGACTATTAAACCAGGGGATAGATATAAGGGCGTATTTGATGTGAGTTTATCAGTTCTTAAAGAAAATAGATTGTTTCTTTCATGCGCTGCAAACTTTACAAATCTCAAAGAAGTGGAAGAGGCCTTTTTGTTCTTCCAAACAGATATTGTTTGTTATAATCCACAAATTAATAATTGGACAGAATATTCAATTCAATTAATGCAGCAAGATGAGGATGTTAGACAAATGTTTCTTAAGTTTTTGCAGGAACTAGGAACAGGCATTAAGGATGTAAGGGTAAAAATGGAAAAAATAAAAGTACAGCCTACAGATTTGCCAGCAGATATGCCAGATGTTTTAAAGAACATGCTTACAATGCAAGATGCAAATAAGATAGATGCAAAAATAGTATATGATAATTTCCAGACAGATTTGATGTTAGAGGAATCTGTAGGAATTAAGAAATTATTTGAGGTTATCTGCCCTATTATTGATATTATACAAAATGGAAAGATTTTGATATGTGATGAATTTGAAATGGGATTACATGAATCAATAGTACATTATATTATTGAAACATTCCATAAAGCAAAACAAGATAAGTTTGCACAATTAATTTTTACAACTCACGATACAAGTCTTCTAGATACAGATATATTTAGACGTGATCAAATTTGGTTTACGCAGTTGAACGAATACAGAGCAACAGATCTGTATTCTCTAGTTGAAATTAAAAATGTTAGAAAAACCGAAAATTTGGAAAAAGGATATGTATCCGGTAAATATGGAGCTATACCAATGTTGAATCAGTCTTTTTCTGATTTGTTTTCTATCAGATAAGGAGGGAAACAATGGAGAGAAGTCTTGAATTATCAACAAGAAAAGAAGATACGAGAAATAAGGTTCTTCCAGCTGTTGTACGTTTTGAACTAGTAGAGATAAAAAGACATTATGATGAAAGTATATCTGTTGTAGAGAATATGTTTTCTATAGCACAAGAATTGCAAAAAGCTGGGAATGAAACTCAAGCAGAGAATGTATGGAGAGCTCAAGTAGTTTTTATAGTGAGTGCATTTGATTTTTTTATGCACGAGATAACCAAGTTTGGCTTGAGTAAAATATTTGATGGAATTTGGGAAGAAACAAAAAAATATTGTAATATTAGTATAAGGCTTGATGTGCTAAATAAAGCATTAAAAGCAGGAGAAGATTCTGATTGGTTTATTGAATTTGTAAATGAGCAGTTTGCTAAAGCTACTATGGTTTCATATGCGGATGTTAAGGAACAAATTAATTTGTTAGGATTAAATATGCAAATGTTGGCAGATGATACATTTTATCAGCAAGGTGCTACGGAAAAAACAATGGATAAATTAAAAAGACGTTTAAACGGATTGTATTCTAAAAGAAATGTTATAGCGCATCAGTCAGATAGAAGACATGCCGATGCAGAGATAATGGAAATTACTGAAGATGCAGTATATAGATATGTTGAAGATGTCAATAAAATCGTAGAAAACATTGTGAAGCAAATAAATGAGAAATGACACAAGATATTGTGTTTGTCTTGAAATGTTACACAATATATAGTTGACAAAGGTGAAAACTATATATATAATACATGTTGAATGAGAGGAAACTCTTTTTCATAAAAAAAGAGTCCAAGGATTGCGGCCTTGAAACTCTTTAGAACATAGAGAAGGTTTTAAAAACCGTTCACTAGTTGAATAACACTTCTAGTATAGCAGAGACCTTCAAAAAGTTCAACAAAAAATGTTCGCGATTGATTTGTGCGAGCATAATAACTTGGAAGGAGGTAACGTGAATGAAGAAAGATGAAAAAAAGAGATATATCTTCAGACGCTATATTACTAAAAATGGTGTAAAGATTTACCCTAAAACTGGTAAGGTGTTTAAGATACCAGTAAAAGACTAGCTTATACATGTGGAAATGTTTAGAACGGTTCATTTTCGCTTTCAAATCTTATGTTGGAGGTGAAAGAGATGGGCAAGAATCAGTACGTAGTTCGTCATGGAAATGATTGGGCTGTAAGGGGAGCAAATAATAGCAAGGCGACCCGAGTTGTTTCTACGCAAAAAGAAGCAATTAGAATTGCAAGTCAGATTGCACACAACCAGCACTCAGAGATGCGTGTTCAAGATAGAAATGGTCAGTTCCGCGTATGCAATAGTTATGGAAATGATACATGTCCGCCTAAAGACAAGAATTATTAAAAAGAAGGGAACTAGTGTGTGAAGCACTAGTTCCCTTTTGAAGTATGTGAAGAGTGATAGAAACTATTAAGTTAGGGTGTTTTTTGATTACTCATTAATTGTTCGATCGGCATCTTCATGTACTTCATCAAAAATCATCATTGCTTTTCCATAGTGATGGTGGTTGCAATAAAATTCTACTTTCTTTAATAGCAAATAGTATTGCTTTGGAAGATGGTGTTCAGGAACGATGATAGGCTCATCCGGTCTGTCCATAATGACGGCAAAAATCGCTGCATCATAAGAAGAAATAATATCTACCATGCCTTCAACGTATGCTTTGTTGTTAGTACGGTTTTTAGTAATAGTAGCTTCACGAATGAGCTTTGTGGATTTGATTTCATCCTGTTTTCCGTAAATCTAATCCTTTAATTTATATATTTGATTTGTAATAGGTTTAATATCATTTTCATGGACACAGACACCAAGTAGTATAGGATTTTTAGTTGAGTCAGTAGGGCGAGGGTATCCACTTTCATCAATAAATGTAAGCATAAATTTTAGCAGCTCCTTTGTTAAATACTGAAAGTAATTATACTATAATATCTGATGATATACCACAGATATTATAAAGATTGTTGCTTGTCTTTTGGCTCTTGTGAGATTACAGTTTCCCGTCCAAGATACTGATTAAGGTTCTCCAGCTTCCGGTTCAGTTCCCAAACTTCTTTTTCGCAATTCTTATAAGTAGCAGTCAGCTCATTCTTCTGATTTATCAGTTCCTGATACTCTGATTTCAGCTTATCAACATTCAAAGATTTCAGATTGATACCTGCCTGCTTAAGCATACGTCTGGCACCGCCATAAAGGATAATCTGGCTTTCATATCGACGAAAATATGTGTCCGGGTTCTTGGCTTTTTTGTAGCCAATATGATAGGAACGATTGGCTTTATATTGCTCGGCATATTTAATAATTTCCGCTAAATCTTTGATGCGATGTTCCAATTCCACGACACTTTGCTTCGCAGATTTTCCGGCTTCTTTTTTGATAGAAATCTTGTGTTCTAGTTCAGAGATGGAACCGACTTCATTATAATTTCCGGCAGCAATTTTTAAATTTTCAATGGTTGCCCAATGGTTCAATCCGGGACTGTTTTTAAATTTTTCATCAGAAGTATCCACTAACTTTCGTGAAGAATAATCTTTTTTGGGGATGGTAACTTTGCGTTCCCGTTTTTGTTCAATACGTTCTTTGATACGTTCTTTTGTGTATTCCTTTCCCAAAGACCTTGCACTGCCACGTACAAAATTTTTCTGGTGCAGAGGACGGAAAGAAATATATTTTCTTGCATCTTCGCTAAAAGTTTCCCCTTTGATTTCATATCCTTTTGCCCGCATAAGCAAAAGAAATTCCTCATAAGTGGAAGCGGATTTTATGGCAATGTTGATGTCCTTTCTAAGTTGTGTTTTATCAGAACCACCACGTTTGTCTGCCTGCCATTCATTGTATTTTTTACTACGCTGCCCATTAGGAGAAATGATGGATAGATTATGTTCCTTGCACAGTTCATCACTCAAATGACGGATGCGGTAATAGGTCTTATTACAGTCATGATATTTGTCATGGTTGATGTTATCTGCAGCACAAAAAATAATGTGATTGTGAACGTGACCTTTATCAATATGAGTGGTAACAACGTAAGAATATTTTCCCTCTAAAACTCTGTCAGCAAGCTCTTGTCCAATCTTGTGAGCTTCCTCAAAACTGACTTCTCCAGGAGCAAAAGCCTGTATCAAATGATAGGCTTTGTTAGGACTGTTTTCCCGGCAATGGTCCAGGGTATATTTAAAGTCAATGGCTGCGGTTTCCGGAGAACAGGCATAGGAAGAAATAAAAATTTTATCGTCTGTTTTATCCGGGTCGCAGATATAGTCTATCGCTTTATCAACGGTTGCTTTGATAGCATGGATTTTTGTGTACGCCATACCTCGTTCATCAGCTCCTTTACTTCGTCCATATCTTCTTTATAAATGTTATTTGTGCTGTTAATACGCTTTGCAATCTGGTTCAGACTTTTGCTAATCCGTCCAAGCTCTGTGTTGTAATTTCTTAAATAACTGTAATCCACATCATAGACAAATCCAAACAAAATCAGCTTTCGTAAAAAGGCAGATTTACTTTTCATTTTTGATTCTTTAAATTTGGCATCAAGGATATATTGCTCGTCATCATTAAGATAAAATTGCACCGGATTGGTGCGTGTTCGTTTTGCCAACTTTGACACTTCCTTTCTAAAAATAGGTACAAAAAAACTGCTGTAAAATGTTCGATGTTTTACAACAGTTGGTTTCAATGTTTATTTAGTTTTGGATAGAATTATCCAAGCAAAAGTTTATCAAAATGACTGGAAAAGGTCAAGGAGAATTGGAGAAAAACGGTGGAAAAATAGAAGAGGGTTAGGGATACTTCCCTGTGGAAATTTATGCGGAGCAGACGGCAGGGTGTGAATGGGAAATTTCGCCTGTGTCATGACACAGGCAGTGCTTGCTATGATTGTCACGAATTCGGTATAACTATGAGAGAAAAATTTATAATGCTAATAAAAAAAGAGAAATCTGACAAATAATGGCATAAAAAAAGAAAATTTGACAGTAAACACCCTAAATTTGACACTTGTTATAAATTGAAAAAAATTGTGATATAGTTGAGAATAATGAAGCAAAATATCGTATTCATTGTTGCCAAACAGGATTTTTCATTTAGTGAGTTAAAGTAATATCCAAAAGTGAACGAGGAGGTGAGTGAGATTGTTTGCATCATCTGCAAATATAGTAATCTTACAAATTTGGTTATTTTAAGAGCAAAATAGTGTTTTATAATATTGAATATGTGGTTTAGGAGGATATAGGGCAAAGATGGAAAATACTATAAAAAAGATGAAGAAAGGGGTAAATATGATGAACAAAAAGAAAATTTTTAGACAACTTGTGTCAGTTTTTATGGCAGTAGCAGTTTTTGTTACTGGCATGTATATCTTTCCAAAAGAAGTACAAGCAGAAGAGACGTATACCACGTTGTACCTGATAGACAACACAAAAGAAAAATGGATTGGTAAAGATGATGCAGTTATAGAACTTGTAGATAATTCTTCCGGACATGATAGGTATGTAATGACTAAAGTGAATGATACTACATGGAGCGCAAGAGTTCCCAAGAGTGCATATAATATAACTTTTAATCGCTATAATTCGGATAAAACTACTCAATGGAACTCATGGAGTGCAGGGGGAAGGGATGCCAATAATGCTTATTGTGCAGATGGAAGTGAATACGGGCATTGGAGTGTTATACAGGAAATAGAAAGGGAAGAGAACTATTTCCATGCAGGAGATATAATATATCTTGATGTGTCAGATTTTGTTTCTTGGAAAAATGATAATGCAGTAATGTATGCTAATTTCTCTACTGCTTCAAAAGTAGAAAATAGTGGAAAGGATGTAGGAATACCTCACAACGATAAGACCCTTTATAATCCGAAAAATGTAGGGATATTGGTATCAGAGAATATTTATGTCTATGTAGTATCTGTTATGGATGAGGGAGCTACAGATTTAAGATTTTGGCGCGGAAGTGTATCTGCGTTATGGAACTGTTCAGACACTCTTACATATGAAGATTACAAAGAGGGAATAAATACAGTAAAAATAACGGGATGGAATAGTAGCACAAAGCAGGCTGTAACAGGTGTTAGTATGGACATGGAAGCAGATGCAGATGGTGATGGAATGGTTGATGGTGTGGAAAGCATCTTGGGACTAAATTATAAAGTAGAGGATACTGATGGTGATGGTTTAATCGATTATTTTGAATATGCTTTTTGTGATTTGAATCCTTTAGTGAAGGATACTGATGGTGATGGTGTATTAGATGTTGATGAAGATGGTGATGAAGATGGATTGACAAATGCATTAGAATACATATATAATACAAATCCCTTGGTAAAAGATACAGATAAAGATGGATTAAATGATAATGATGAAGTTGTCACATATTCGACTCAACCGCTGGAGATGGATACTGATGGAGATGGATTAAGTGATTACGATGATGTAAAACTTGGCTTCTCTCCGTTAGAAAAAGATACAGATAATGATGGAATACTTGATGCAAATGAAAATGTACAACAAATTTTTGAACAAGAAATAATTGATTCAGAGAGAAAAGCGATTAATAAGGTATCAATTGAACTGTCAACTAATGGTAATATCGAAAATACTTCTACAATTAGTAATATGTACAATATTGATAAAATGTCATCTGACGTTGTTGGATTAGTAGGTGTTCCAGTAGAAATAAACTGTAATTCGGAATTTGAAGAAGCAACAATAACTTTTTGGTATGACAAAAATGAACTTGGAGATACCAATGAAAATGATTTGGCAGTTATGTGGTATGATATAGATAATCATTGTTATAGATTGCTTGATGGTGAAAGTGTTATTAATACTGAGCGAGGAACTGTTAGTTATGTAACAACACATTTTTCAACATACATGTTGCTTGATAGAACAAAATGGTACGATGCATGGAAAGAAAATTTAGATTACAGAACAAATACGTCAGGTAAGAGTACATTTTATGAATTTGCGTTTGTTATTGATGTTTCTGGAAGTATGTCAGGAACTAGAATTTCTACTGCGAAAGAAGCATTAAAAGGATTTGTGGAACAACTAAGTTCAAAGGATGTAGCTTGTTTGGTAAAATTCAATTCATATGCTTCTGTTGTAAGTGATTTTACTAATGATAAGGATGTGTTAAATAATGCTATATCCAAGTTGGATGCAACTGGTGGTACTAATGTGAACTTAGGTTTATTAAAAGCAATAGAATTATATGATAAGCAAGAAAGTAGTGAAAGAAAAAAAGCAATAGTACTATTATGTGATGGCGATGTGAACTATAGTGAAACGACGGTAAATCAATGTATAGAAAAAGGGATTTCAATTTATACAGTTAATGTAGGTACAAAGTCTTCGGGGAGCTATTTGAAGATGATGTCCGAAAAAACAGATGGTGAATATTACTATTGTACATCAACTGAGAATATTGAGGAAGTATTGGGAGTAATTCAGGGAGAAACTATAGAAGAGGTCGATCCGACAGATACAGATGGAGATGGATTGTTCGATATTTATGAAACAGTTGGCATACGATTAACAAACGGTAGAGTGATTCAAACGGATCCCAAATCAGATGATACAGATGGAGATGGATTAACTGATTATGAAGAAGTAGGTATTGTGTATTCGACTAAATTAGAAATAGGAGATTTATTAACAATAAAGGGAAAATATGTACAGATGTACAGTGATCCTTTAGTAATAGATACTGATCATGATGGAAAATTGGATTCCGAGGATGAGAAACCGTGGACATATGATGCAGTGAAGAATCTACTAATTCATCAATCATCAAGATTGAAAGGATTAAATGCTGATGGAACTGTAGCAGATGACATGAAATATGGAAAGACATCAAGAACGGATATATTAGCTATTAATGATATGTTCAAATATCAATTAGATGAAGCTGATTCGGATTATTGGGGACCAGATACATTGTTTTCAGAATTTAGAAATATGTCTACTTCTCTTTTTGCAACTGGTGATATGGAAGATGTTATATTGGATATGATTTCTCAATTTGAAGAGGGTACAGGCAGTGATTATTCCAATGAAACATTAACAAAAGAAGCTTATGAGCATCAAAGTACCCAAAGATATATTAATGATATAAAAGGAGAGGTTGTTAGAAGATTAAAAAATAATGGTGGAAATATATATGATTTAGAATTTACAGAAGAAGGTAATCAGACGGGAAAAAGCATATATAATTGGGTTCAACAAAATGTTAGTTATCCACGCTTTCACGAGAATTCAGATATAATTAGTGGACTTACGATATGTGTCAATGACACATGGGGAAATACAGTTGAGGTAAAAGATTATACATTTGATGGAGAGCATTTTTCAGGGACATTGCATTTTTGTATATATGATCATTTTGGGTTGAATAGACCTGATGTTGAAAAAATGTACGTAAATTTAGCTGGATTTAGGGCATGGTATGTATTGCAACATTATGATCAATTTGATGGTTCATATGTTCCGTTTGTATCTTTGATGGAATTTGATGTTCCGTTTGAAGGAGATATTATAATGCTTAAATCAGCTAGTTAAGAGTGAAATATTATGAAGAAGTTAATATTAATAGTCATCTTGGTAATGTTTAGTATGAATCTTATGTCATGTAATAACCAACATGAAGCATTTTTTAAAGGTCAATGTCTTTATATTGATAATGAAAAATATATACCATCCGTAGGTGTATATGAAGAAACAAATACTGTTTTATGCAAGATGAAAAATGATTATACTATTTACGAAGTGGATGGAGATACTGGGCACAATTATGTAGTAGTACGTTCGTTTTTAGATGAACAATTGTATGTGAAAGAAAATTACACAAAAGATAAAACAGCAATAGATGGAATTTATATTGGGCAAAGTGAAAAAAAATATATATCCGATAAAGAATTTATTGATATATTTGAAGTTATGATGGCTAGTGATGAAAAAGTGGAAATAAAAAATGAATGTTTGGCATCATACAGAAAAGACGGCATTGATATTAGTATAAAGTATCACAATGATTGCGTTGGTGAATATTGTGGAAGTATTTTATATGATGGGGTAAGATATATTTACTATAATCATCTGGAAGAAAAAACAATTTTAATCAATGAGGAGTTGATTAGTAAATTGGAAACATTTATTGTGTTGAAATAGAACTCTCATAGCAGCTTATATTGCAGTAAATAAAAGGATTGAGGAGCGTTTTATATTTTCCATATCGATCGAATCCAGAGAGAAATGAGACTGGATTTGATCGATAATTTTATATTTCGTAATACACTTGCAAATAATGGATGTTTTTATAAAAGTGATAATTGTTCTGATAATGGAAAGTTTCAATTCGAGGGGCGAATCCACTAATTGGAATCTTTTTTTGATAGTACGTCTCGCTCTCATATGTCCATAAGGTGTAAATATATTCATGTTCATTATGTCTATTTATGCCCCGCATTATCCTGGAAGCAGTGGTATTGTCTTTGAAAGTTGCATTACTTTTTTTGTGTTTTTTGGTTATACCAGGATTTGACAGACTATATAAAATACTTTTTTCACTTTTTCATTGTGATGTGAATTACTGAAAGAGTTTGAATGACCTGAAAAATAGAGCTTTTATTCATACCTATGCTAAATAAAAAGTGTTAAGTGAGTTTATATATATGCTAATGGCACTGTAGAAAATTATATATATTTCATATAGGATGTCAGACGGCACATTGTGGGAGGTGCTAACCGCATTTTGATTTCGGTGTTATTGCCTCCCCGATTGTGCAGTACCGGAACTTGCCGCAGGCTCTCGGCGGAATGACCGCGGATTGTCGTAGCCTTGTTTGAAAAGTAG
>JBGVMW010000024.1:0-26797 GCA_045125095.1 Lachnospiraceae bacterium | reverse complement strand
TACACAGCCTAAGTGCCGACGTTTTCAGAGGGTCACATATAGACTATGTAGCAAACAGCTATCTGTCACAAACAATTCTGACAATTCACTACCTTGTTGGCGTTTCGCAATTACCTAATTGTATACAAAGAAAAGAGCAGGATCTCTCCTACTCTTTCTGATTACCATAGAACAAGCCTAAAAATAAAAGAGGCACCCCGTTTCCGGAGATACCACTTAAATGTTTGCTTCTGGAACGTCTACTGTAGTAACTGTTGCTGTATCTACATAGAATGTGTATGTGTAGACTTTTTTCTCCTTAGCACCCATTACCTTTAAGGTATTGAGACTAACTTTTCAATAATGTCTGCTCTGGTGGCAGGTGTGCCAAGACCTTTACGTTCTACATCATCATCCATATCCTCACTGCCGGCTCTTTCCATAGCCGATAACAAACTATCTTCTGAAACAAGGCAGGTTACCTTATCCAAAATAAGATTTCCTGCCATTTAAAGTCAGTTGTTGAATTGTTGCATTATACGGTCTGCAAACTATCTGCAAGTTCCTCTACCACCTCTAATGGTAAACCTGAAAACTTTGCAATATCCTCATTCGTCAGCTTTCCACTTTCAAGCATACGAATAGCCGCTTCTTTTCTGTCATCAGTTATCATATCTTCCATCGCTTTACACATAGCCTGTATGCCCTCCTTATCCTTTTTATAATAGCCTGTCGCATTGGCAAGCACCTTAAAGTTCATATCCTCCGGTTCAATCACAGAAAAGTCATGCATGAGCTTTCCCAATTCCGTATCATCTTTGTAGGAAGCATTTACATATATGATATGGGAACCGTCATCAAAATATTCCTCGGCTTCTCTGATATATCGGTCAATGTGGTAGATTGGCTTATTCTTGCCGATTACATCATTTTCTGTAATGAATATTACATAGGTTTCTGCAAGATTTTCCACCTCAAAGCCTGCCGGAAGAATATTACTGTCAATTAAGCTGCTGTTATATCTTGCCCTCTTTGCTCCTGCTCCTTTTTCCGCTGTGTGCTTCTGCCCTGTTTATGGCTCTCAATTCATCCAGATTATGGAAAGTTTCATTCCATACAAGTCTAACCGGATAGTGAACTTGTCTAAAGTGTAGTGTATTTGACGCACTAATTTTATCTTATTATCAATCTTCTTGATTTCCTGAATAATTGCATCATTATCGTCTATTGTATTAGGGCATATTGGTGTTTCTTCAAGCTTTGCAAATAGTGATGAGACAAGAACAAAAAATCTAAGAATATCTTCATCACCAATACTTGCTTTTAATTTAGATTTTGTAAAGATGCCCATCATTTCAACAGCGGTTGCCCATATATGTTGTAATTTTGTTCTAAACTGAATCTCTATCAAGATGTTTTTATTGTAGGTTTCAGTTTCATCACTTTGGAACTGATAAACCATATGATAGCTTCTGTAACCCGATTCTTTAGGATTTTGAATATAATCATTTTCTCGTTTTAAAACATGTCTTATTCTCGATGTTTTAAATTTATCGATAGCGTCATACACTTCACTAATTGAATCTACAATTACTCTACAACCACCCAAATCTTGCATACGATATAAACTCATATCGGGAAATCTTTCTATTTTACCTATTATGGAATCTAAACGTTTCAATCTTTGCACTACATTTGCTTTTGGATTACTACACCTAAGGTTATTTGTGATTACCTCTAAAGGATACGCATGAGATGAACGCCAATTATATAAAATTTTTATTGCTTCGTTAAAATCTCGCACGTTAATACCTTGTACATCAAATCCCTCTTTTATCTTTCTAGAGAACATAGATATCGTTTTACCCGCTTTGTCTATTTGCTTCTTCGAGTATCTTGGTTCTTCCCAATTAGGACTATTAGTTTGTAAATTATCTGCCCTAGAAGAATACCACTCCTTTGCCGTATTTTCTATGATCATATCATAAATATCTTTTTCTTGCATTATTTCTCTCCTGTAATTTATAGTTTATGACTACCTTTTGATTATTATTACAATTATTTGAATTTTGAGTCACCTTTATATCACCTATTTAATTCTAGTGCATGTGCAATGCTCTTAGACTGTTTTAAATCGTTTTCTTTCATTTGTTCTTGCAGAATAGCATCAATATCCGAAATATTCTCAAAAACTTTGAATTTATTCTCCATCTCTATGAAATTCATTCTCTCTCCGCATTCTGTTATCATTTTACACCTCTCCATTCTTTAAATTGTTTTCATATAACACCTGATTCAATCATTTAAATAATTGTAAGCGATGAATAACCTATTGTCTGAGATTGTTCATTGCCTATGATTTTTATGGTAGACCTAAAGAGTTTGTTGACTGTATTTACAAGTCCCCTGCGCTTCCCCTAAAGTGCAGTGTATTGATGCATTGTAATTATCTCATCTTATCTTATTATCAAATTCTTTTATGGTAATAGATGTTTTCTTGGTACTAACCTAAAGCAAAAGGGATACCCCCATGTCTGGAGATAGTAAGCGGTAAACCAGTCAGCTCTACTGCTTACGATTTATCCATACAAACTTCTCCTTAAAAACTAGTTAGTTTTCTTGTTACCTTAAGAAGATTATCTCAAAAACTAAGTAGTTTTTTCAAGGCGATGTGGTTTACCGCTTACCTAAATGTAAAAGAGGAAGTAGAATTTCTTCTAAGTCCCCTTAAATGTTGAAAGGGATACCTGAAGTGGTATCCCTTGATCAAAGAAAGCATGTCCACCATCAACTAAAACTGTAAAGGCTTTTTCATGTATGTATCTTTTGTGATAATCTGTACCCGGTTTGTTTTCTTTTGGTAAATTACCAGCGGCAATCTAAAAGCTTCTGCTATAACTCTTGCACGCTTTAAATAATCATTAATGTAAGGATAAAATTCTCCGGCTGTGACTGTACAATCCTGCTCAGTATCAATTACAAAAACCCCGCTTGGTTTATGTGTGCCTTCAAATACAATCTCATTACATCCTTCATATTTCTTTCTATGTTCACCAGGAATTTCTTGGCTCTCATACATAGTTAACTCCTTATGTATTAATGCGTATGGAGACAGAAATCTTAAACAATCGTATTCATTAATAATTACACTTTTTTCTAAAGAGATAAATGACTTTGATGCTAGATTGATTTCTGCAGCATCCAGATATCTTGGAATTGGACTGCCGCCTCCAGCAGAAGTTGTATCCTCAGGTGACATGCCTATAACTCTGTAAGGGTTAAGACTGAAGCACCAACCAATTCTACGAAACTCAGATTGATATGTGTAATTGAACTCATCTGTTATTAAACTACTGCTGATAATCGGATATCTGTTACTTGTAAATTGACCATCTCCCAGGCTAACAAGTAGACCGAATTTATCATAAATTCCATCCGTATCAAAAGGTGTTAGTGTATCTCTCCATAAAGACTCAACCACCGACCATAGTCTTTCATCGCTTTTATCGAAACACTTTATGATATCCTGAAAAGTTTGCACCCACGATCGCTCTGTCTCTGTGTGTTTGTGTAAATTTGATTGGAAAGATTTCAACGGTGTTCTCGCTATCTGTTTTGTCCATGCAACCCACTCACTGATAAAACCATCGAAATTAAATTCCTTTTTAATACAAATATGAGCCTTGTTATAACCTAATTCTCGCTGTAAAGAGTTATCAAAAATACCAAGAAGTTCTTGGTTGAGCATATGAAATTCTTCAGGAAAGTAAAATTTTAATGTCGCAATTCGATTCCTAATTGTGTCGTCTATTTTATTTAACCCATCAAATTTAAACTTATCATAACCTCTGGAGCCAATTGCTTGTTCTAAAAGTTCCCTATCTGCTATCATTTCTAAAATCAGAAATCTTTGTTCTTTACTTAACATTAGATTATCTACGCCATATGATTTATCTATATTCATATTATCACCTCTAATGTCACTGTAACATAGATTCTGATTTTGTCACCTCCTTTTTTTTATTTACCCCTAAGGGTAGAAAAGGGATACCTCCATTTCCAGAGATACCCCCTAAATGTTGAAAAGTATTAATTTGACTTCTAAATATTAACCTCAAAACCCGGGGGACCTTGAATTAAATATTTGATACACACTTAAACTGTAAAATGCAAATAACCCTGAGCTAGTCATTAGTGTTTCCACCGACCCTAACACTACACATGTTATCGCCACTATAACATAAATTATTATTGCACGTTTAATCATTTTCTTACTTAAAAGTACTTCCAAAGTTTTATCATACATGTTACAATGTTCCTTGTCGTAGTCATAACCTTTGCGTGCAGCGTGCAACAGGAGGTAAGAAAGTATGTTATACAGTATTGTAATTATTATTATAGCTAGTATTTTCATTATAATTTACTCGCCGTTCATTGGGCTGAGTTTCCTCCTTTCTTTTGTTGGATATTTGTTGGCTGTAGTTATCCACGAACTTGGACATTGGGCTGTTACTATGTATTACTGTAAATCTCTTAATTATTCTTGCCAAATAAAATTATTTAGTTTATCAAAAGATTTTGAGCCACATACAGAATCTGAATATCAATGTCCACTACCCATTCATAACCATCATTCAGATAGCAGAGTGCCTGTCTGATTGCATCGTGACAGCTTCTCCCTGGTCTGAAACCATAGCTATAATCACTGAATATTTCTTCGTATATCAGAAATTGGCTGTGCGATTGCCTGTTGGAATTCCCAACGCACGTTGCTTTCCATTGTCTTTCGGAATGTATACTCTCCGTACTGGCTTCGGTATATAAATTCTATTTCTAATGGATGTGACAATCGCATCCTTATTTTCCCTTATATAATCTAACTGTGAACTTACCACACTGACCAAGTAAAGGATTACCTTCATTATCAGTGGTTAAGACGTAAGCATCCTCAAATTCTTCTGCATCTCCGTAATATTCTCCCTTATCACGTTTTACAATTAAGGGGGTATCCTTATCTGCTACTCTTTCAGCAATTGCTTCGGCTAAAGAGTTACAGTACTTGTAATCCCTGTCTTCGACTAAATCTGATACAGACAGATTATTCAGAATACACATTGCTAAAGAGTTCCCTGCTTCTGTCTCACAATCCAGAATAACGACTGTACCTTTCTTTAACGAAATCTTGCTGTTCTTGCCTAAAATTAATTTCTTTGTTCCTGTACTCATTGTAATATCCTCCTTAATGTGTTATAATCTAACCATCCTATGAGAGGGGTGAGATTATGTTTGGTGAATTTGATAATGTTTTTAGTTGCGGTCTTGGTAGTTCTAAATCAGCAGATGAACTGTACGAAAAACATGTATCTGATGGAACTATTAACGACGGTATTAAAACCTGTCGGAAATGTGGCCGTGAATTATCAGATGATGAATTTATTTGGTGTTCTGACTGCGACAAAGATGACTAACTCTTGTAACTAAAGTAACAAGGGAGCTATCATGTACTTCCAGTTATGATAGCTCCTTCGTTACTCAAAAAGGGCTACCCCCGTTTCTGGAGACACCCCTTGAATGTTTGAAGGGAACTCAAATTGAGATCCCTTCACGGTATTCAGTTGTTATTTAAATGCAACCCTCTTACATTTAATCATAGTTATTCTACCTTTATTGCAATCCAATCATTACGAGAAACTGCTTCTTTTCCTTCGAAGAAGTTATGAGGTACTTCTTTAGTTTCACCTGGGTTTAACCAAGTACTACGAGTATCCATAGTTATACTATCACATACCCAAAAATCTACAATTGTCTTAAAGTATTTGTAACCTACGATACTTGTGTTCTGTGGTGTTACCATTCCACTCTCAGAGCCAACGTAAATATTTGCTTCTGGAACATCTACTGTAGTAACTGTTGCTGTATCTACGTAGAATGTGTATGTGTAGACTTTTTTCTCCTTAGCACCCATTACCTTTAAGGTATTGAGACCTGGATTTGTAACTTTGATAGTTTTTAACTTACCAGCAGCTACCTTTTTACTCTCAGTTGTTGGTGTGGAACCATCTAAAGTGTAGTAAAGAGTCTGTGTAGCTAACTTAGCGTATGCTTTGTCGTACTTTTTGGTGGTAGCTTTGTATGTTTTTAAAGCAGTTCCTTTACAAACTTTACCCTTTGCTTTGTAGTAGCTAAGGTATTCCTGATAAACACCATTCTCATTCTTAAGTGTAGCCATTAAAGCCTTACCTGGGTAGCCTAAGGTGATTGTAGCTCCATCTGCGTATACGTTCATACTGTTGACTACTGTTTCTGTACCTGCGATATTTCCATAGTGTGAGACTGGATACATTTCTACGCTAACGCCTGTGTTGATGACGTTGAACTTGTAGGTGTAGACTTTGGCTTTGGCAAGACGCTTTGCAACTGTCTTGTCATTAGAGCTGTATTTTACGCACTTAACTTTCATAGTAGTGTTTTTCGCAAAACCCTGACTTAAGATATAAGCCATAGAGTCCCAAGTTTTACCGTTATCTACAGTGGCATAGCAAGTGTAACCGCTATCTATCTGGTAACCGATTTTAGCGTAATTCACAAATGTTTCGCCATTAGCTGCATTAAGAGAAAAATGTGTTTCCTTAATGTCATCAGCGTATGCTGTTACTGTATACTCGCTTACTGCTAAAGAGTCAACTGGTGTAGTTGCTACATTTGCTGTTAAAGCTAAAGCTGCGATACCTAATGTTGCAAATAATTTCTTTAAATTTAAATTCATCATAGTTATTACCTCCTGATATCTGAAAACTTATGTTTTATTTACTATTTCTTTTTACATTTAGTTATAGTAAACATTTTATTGTTTTTGGGTTTTCAAAATTGTTAAAACCCTGCAATCTCTAAGTTACTTTTTGTTTTTTGTAAGAAACTCAAACCATCTCTTTTTTATTTTCTCCAACTGTTTTTAGTTTGTTTTCTTTACAATTAACTATAAAAAAATTTCCTTTATTTTTGTGTTTTCAGAGTACCGGTTTTACTATTTTTCCTTTGGTTATTCATTGATTATCCTCCTTGATACTAAATTGTTATTCCCATGTGCCAAGTGTATGACAAAAGAAAACAAAAATCAACCCCAAAATCTTTTGTTTTTGATTTTTATTATAAATGTACAAAGATTGCTGCTATTTTCTGGGAATTATTGACATTTTAGGTGTCTATGCTTGTAAAGAAACGTTTAAAAAAACGGAAGGATTACAGATTGAATAATAGATCATAAAATTGTATAATGCTTTAGAGGGATTAGGAGGTGCAGAACAGTTAGGAAAATAAATATGAACAAAACAGATAAAAGAACGAAAGAGGATAAGTTTTGGGATATCACGTGTAAAATCGTAACCCCTTTCTGTATCATTGCGGTAATCTTTCACTTATTGTTTTTTGTTTCAAAAGTGCCTACAGGCAGTATGATACCAACAATTACAGAAGGCGCAAGGATAATTGTGCAAAAGGTATTTAATGAGTATGATTATGGCGATATCGTTGTCTTTTATAGCGATGAATATGAGGCTCATTTAGTTAAAAGATTAATCGGTAAACCAGGCGATACCATTGTATTTACAGAAGAAGATGGTATCTACAGAAATGGCGAGAAACTTGAGGAGCCTTACTTAACGGAAGACTATTTCTATGAAGTTAATGAATTCACTGTTCCTGAGGGCTGTTATTTCTTCTTAGGAGATAATCGCGATGAGTCTGTTGATTCAAGATACTGGGATACCCCTTATATTCCTGCGAAAAGCTTTTTAGGTGAAGTCGTTTTCATTTTAAATTTATAGCTATGGAAACAAAAAAAGAAAGTGGCAACACTTTCTTTTTTTCATAGCTTTTTCTACCTATCTTCCATAGATATTCAACAAGAGCTTCCGAAGGGACTTGAACCCTCGTCCTACTGATTACGAATCAGTTGCGCTACCAACTGCGCTACGGAAGCATTCCAACAAACATAGTATACTCGCTTTTGTTGGAAAATGCAAGTAAATTTTTAAAATTAAATATATTATTTCACCAATTGAAGCATTTTAATGCGTAAAGAATCGCAGGCATGACAGAGGATGTTATATCTTCTAAATGTGCCTGCGATTCTTTCATATATAAACTTTGTAACTATTAATTTGTTCGGATTGCTTCTAAAGCCGATATCTTTACTGCTCTCCTTGCCGGAGCATATCCGGCAATCAGACCAATCATGGTTGCGAAAAATAATGCTAACAGCGCAAGCCAGATGGGAATCACAGATATTTTCATAGAGACAGCACTACCACCTGTCATCATGGAGCCCATGCTACCGCCACCTAGCATATTTAACAGACCTGATATGGCATAACTTAGTATCAAGCCTATGACCCCACCGGAAAAACCAATGGCTGCTGCTTCAAACAGAAACATTCTCCGGATATCCTTTACATAACAGCCTAATGCTTTCATAATACCGATTTCTTTTGTTCGCTCATAAATAGACATTACCATTGTATTTGTAATTCCAATGGCTGCTACAAACAAGGAAACAGCACCTAATCCTCCTAAGACCAGTTGTATCGTCATGGACTGCTTCTCCATGGATTTTCGCTCTGTCTCCATGGAATACGTCTCCTCAAACCCATAGTCCTTTATTGCCTGTTCTACGGAACCTACATCTTCCATTGTATTCGTCCAGATAGACACCTCATTGTAGCCTTTTGACGAAGAAATCTTTGTTTTTGTAGTCTTTTCATACTCCTTCTCTATTCGCTGCATATCTTCTACTCGCATAAAGATACCATTGCTGGTACGATAATCAACGGCATAGTCTTCTTTTACCACACCAATGATTTCTAATTCCCATTCCAGTGGTTTCTCTGCTTCTGCTGTATATAGTGTAATGGTATCTTCCATTATGTTTACAAAGGGTTCTACCGGTTGTCCATTACTATCTGTCATACCTGCATATACATAAGCGGAAGAAGCAGGTCTTTTAGTATCCATAAAGTTATAGGCAAACTGTTCCCCAACAAGTACCGGTATTTTTTTCGTGGAGGTATCATTCTCCCAGAATCGCCCTTCTAGCAGAGTCATTCCCATACTTCCAGCGGCTTCCGGATAAATACCGGCAATTTCAGCATATTCACAATTGTATCTGCCGTTTTTGCCGGATTTTAACTGTGTATATACGTTACAATTTTTCATAGGAGTTACGGCAAGAACCCCATCAATGGATTTCCATTCACTGAGCAATTCATCATCCATCGTTGGCCTCTCATTGAACGTGCCATCTCCATAGTCATAATTGTATACCTGTATTCTGGTAAGACTACCCCAGCTTTCCATGGTCTCCTCCCATCCGGTCTGCAAGGCAATACCAAAGGAAACCATGATTACAATTGCACAAGTACCAATAATAACACCAATGACTGTTAAAATGGTTCGCAACTTGCGGCGAAAAAGATTGCGAAAGCACATATCCATTATTTCCAATAGACTCATGCTTATTCCTCCTCATCAAATCTGTTTAACTCATTCAGTAACATCTGTTCCTTTGCTTTCTTTTTCTTTTTTGACACGATTACGAATACTACAATGCCGGCAATTATTACAACAGTGACCGGAATAAAGAGAAACAGGAATGGGCTTACTATTTTTGCGGAGCCTGTCTCCATACTGTCACCCATAGGATCCATACCTTCCATATACATACTGTCATCCATCATACCTTCATTGGACATCATTTCGGAAACACTATAGGTAAATGGCACAGATACCTGCTTTTCCTCTCCATTTTCATCTTCATATGTAATGAGGACTTCACCGGATACTTCACCTACTTCATTGCTAACCGGGAAGAAATCAATGGTACCGTTTGCACCCGGCTCAAAATTGCCTAAATTCTGTACTTTTTCAGCTATTTCGATATTACCTTTTATTTCAGCAGATACATTATATACATTGCCTTTTCCTTTATTTGCATACTGGATAGACAAGGAATGCTCGTTCCCTACAAATGTTTCCTCTACATTTTCTATCAGCTGAAGCTCTAACCGATCCTGCTGATAGACAGGAATCGATATCTGCTCGGTACTTGTCACCTGCTGTCTGGCATTGTTTGCAAGGAACTCGTACTTAGAATCTAAGGTGATAATGGAAGACTGTGACTTTGCTGTTGACAATGCGGTAAGATCAATTTCCTTTGTCACTACTTCCCCCGGTGCAAGCTTATCGATGTAAAACGTATTGGATGCCGCCGCAACTGATAAATCTTCTGAGGCATTTAAAGAAACCACAATATTTTCCATTCCGATTGTGCTGCTGGTGTTCTTAATATTCATTTTTAAAGTAAAGGTAGAACCGGCTGCTACTTTTTCACTGCCATATTCATATGATTCTACCATAAGATATGGTGTGGCAACGGAAGCATTCTGCTCCGCTTCCTTATTGTCCAGTTCCGGGTTACCATGTACATAAATATTTGCGATTTCTGTTGTTTCTACATCCGTAGCGACACCGTCCTTCATATACTGATAATGAATGGTAAATGCTACGGACTGGTAACCGGTTGCAATGTCTTCTTTCACATCAAATTTTAATGACTTTTCAACGGTTTTACCCTTTTTCAAGGTTTCTGTCAATATTTTATTTGATGCATTTTTTGCAATCAATCCTTCGGATGGTGCTGCTGTTATCACTACATTTTTAATATCGTAATCCGAACTCTTATTTTTGAATTTGACTTTTAATGCGAAGGTATCTCCATACTGAACATTTTTTCCATAGCTGTATTCATCTAATACAACATAAGGAACCATATCATTGTCCGGTGTAGATACTTTCGTCTTCACGTTTAATTTTTCCGTTCCTGTCACTTCTAAAGATGTGCCGCCAACGGTGTATGTATATGTATACGTTACTGTAACGTATTCTTTTTCCGTCATGCCATCAATGGTTTTCAAATTCAAAGTCCGGGTACTGCTTGCACCCGGTTCGATTTTTCCGATTTGTAAGGTATCGGAGCTGTCTGAAGCTGCCAGACCGGTGCTTGGCTCTATCTGGATGGTACCACCGTCAATGCTATACTTTTCGCTGTTATTTCCAAGGTCAAATGTCAACTTAAACGTTTCTTTGCTTCCCGGTACAGCAGATTGTTTGATATTACCAAACTGTAGCTTTGGTGCAGCGATCTTCTGCACAGAAACCTGTGTCGTATAGGTATTGCTTCCTGCTTTTTTTACCTTCTGTCCATCTATGGTTTCATAGTAATTAAAATAAATGGTAATGGTAAAGGTTCCTTTCTTACCGGCTGCATCCGCAGTTGCTTCACAAGGAATGCTGTAAGTGGCACTACCACTATTTTTTAAGTCTTTTAACAGTACACGATTGGTATTGCCAGACACGCTAAAGCCCTCTGGTGCAGTGATTTCTGCGTACGCTGTTCCTTCTTCAATTTCTGTAGAGCCGTCTTTTGATACGGTGAAACCAAGATGAAACACTTCCCCCGGATAAATTGCACTCTGTATCTCGGTTGCCTGATAAGCAATGTTTACCGGCTGAACACTTGTTTCCATATCACTATATGGTGCCTCTGTTTTTGTATTTTCTTCCACGGTTGCATATGTCTGCAAACCGCTAAAAGGTATGGCTGTACTTACCAATCCTGCAAGAAGCAGACTAGCAATCATTTTCTTTTTCATAAATACCTCCTGATTTTCATCTATATTTTTGCATCATTCATTTCGTCATTTACAATTTTTCCATCAATTAAGGTTACAATTCTATCTGCATAATGTGCCAGCACATCATCATGGGTAACCAAAACTAATGTCTGGTGATGCTTTCTTGCCATCGTTACTATGGTTTCCATGATTTCTATGGTTGTCTTACTATCGAGATTACCGGTCGGTTCGTCTGCAAATATAATCTGCGGGTTCGCAGCAAATGCTCTGGCAATGCCCACACGCTGCTGCTGTCCACCGGACATTTCATTTGGTTTGTGACGCAGTCGATCCTTCAATCCTACTTTGGCAAGCATCTTTGCAGCCCGTTGGTCGCGTACTGATTTGGAAATTCCTTGAAACTGCATTGGCATTCCCACATTTTCTAATGCTGACAGCGTACCAATTAAATTGTAGGACTGAAACACAAATCCCACATGCTTCTGTCTGAATGCTGCTAATTTATCTTCGTTTAACTGGCAGATATTGGTTCCATTCAGGTAAATATTTCCCTTTGTCGGCTTTTCAAAACCTGCCATCTGGTTTAATAACGTAGATTTACCGGAACCGGATGTACCAAAGATACAACAAATCTGTCCTGCCGGAATCTCAAGGTTAATATGGTTTAATGCCACTACATGCTCCATTCCTAAAGAATACACCTTAGAAACATCCTCTAAGCGGATTCCTTGCTCCATTATCTTTCCTCCTTCCCCTCAGTTGTAAATTATGTAAAAAACGTCTATTCACGGACGATATGTTATACAGTCTATAGGAAAATTATTAATATTTTTTAAAGACTACATTTAGACTTTATTAACTGTTTTTTATTTTTTATTGAAAAATTGAAACTATATAACTATTTCTAAATACTTACGAAAATAATACGAAAAAATGCAATCATGCAAAAACATGACTGCATTTTTTTACGCTGTACATTGTAAAAACATATCAAATTGTACTTTTCTGATATGAAACCAGAAGTTTTTACCCTGTGCATCAAACATGACTGCATAACTGTTTTCTTTCGGACGATAAGAAATGTTGTCTGCATCACAATAGCCAACAGCCTGTTTCAATGACTGGTTCATAAATCCTTCAAATGTAGGATGGGCATGAAATACATCCATTTCAAATGCTCCCCACCAATCCGGCTCATAATTGTCTTCTGTAAAAAAAACAGGTTCTAATTCTTTCATATTGCTTTACCTCCGCTGTCTTCATCCGTATCTCATCTCTTATAACAATACATAGTATACGCGAAGATAGCGCTGTCTGCAAGAATTTTCCATTGACTAAAAGTGACAGGTTCGACAGCATTTCCTGTAAATAATGCTTCTTTCCTGTCACTTTTTTTCGGTATATGTCTGATGAACGAGAAAACTTATGTCACAAGGAACGCATTAATCCTTCTGAATATGCACATCCATCTGCGGATATGGAATACAAATGCCCTCTGCATCGAATGTTAATTTGATAGCCTCTGTGATACGCCATTTTGCTGACCAGTAATGTTCGGAAGACACCCACATTCTTCCACCTAAGTTCACAGAACTGTCTGCTAATTCATCTACGAAAACAACCAGATCTTCGGATGCTAATCTGGCAGAATCCTGCTCCATGATAGACTGGATAATGGATTTCGCTTTCTTTAAATCAGAATCATAACTAATTCCCACACGCATATCTAACATGCGTTTGTCCTGGCTGGATACATTCGTTATGGTGGAATCGGATAATTTTCCATTTGGAATAATGATCTCCCGGTTGTCGGTTGTCAGAAGCTTTGTATAGCATACCTGAATTTCCTTTACCGTTCCTTCTTTTCCATTTCCATGCTCTACAATGTAATCCCCTACTTTGAAGGGCTTCATGATTAATATCAGAACACCGCCTGCAAAGTTGGATAAGCTTCCCTGTAATGCCAGACCAATGGCAACCCCTGCGGAAGCCAAAGCTGCGGCAAAGGATGTGGTATCAATGCCAAATAAGCCAAGAAGCACCAGCGCAATGATGATATATCCCACAATACGAATAATGGAGTCTAAAAACTGCTTAACGCCAACCTCCACACCGGCATGCTCCAAGGAGCGACCTACTATCTTACGAACAAGCTTAAGTAGCTTGATACCAATGAAAAATACCACTAATACAAGAAGAACACGAATACCAAAATCAATCATATCAGGTATTAACGCCTGAAACTGTTCCTTAATATAACTTGGCTTTACCGTTTCCGGTTCAAATTCAGGTAACGCATTCTCCTGTGCCGTTCCGGTAAGTGTTGTATAATAAAAATTTTTCAACATTATTCTGTTACACCTTCTTTATTCTTACGATTATTTTTTGCGTTTTTGTTGTCAAGCAATTTCTCATTTTCCGGCACATATTTGAAAATCGACACGCCAAGAGGTGGTACCGATATACGAATAGAATCGTATCTTCCATCGTATTCTTCCTCCTTAGACTGGCGTATTCTTGTATTTACCATACCGGTACCGCCATAGGATTCCTTGTCGCTGTTAAAGATTTCTTTGTATTTACCGGCAAATGGAACACCCACCTGATAATTCTCATGAGGAACCGGAGTGAAATTGCAGACTGCTAAAAGCATATCTTCTTTTCGATTTGTTTTTCGCATGAAACTATAAATGGTGTAATCTTTTTCGGTATTGTTGATCCATTCAAATGTTTCCGGTCTGTTTTCCAATGCAAAGAAACCAGGATTATTTTTATAGAACTGGTTTAGTTCCTGCATAAAGGTGCGGAACTGCTTACCATATTCGTCTTCGCCAACAATTTCACCATCGTCTATGCCCTGCCATGCATTCAGGAAGATTTCCTGTCCCATGGACAATTCCTTTTTGCCCGGATGAAGCATATAGAATGTAAAGAGCAAGCGTAAATTTGCCATCTTATCTGTTTCTGTCTCTCCGAACATTGCTTCCGGTAACGACCATTCACAGGAAGACAATGGAAGGATAAACTTCTCTGCATGTATATAAATCAATGTCTGCATAATATTCTCGTAGCTTCCCTTACGGAAAAGCGGATCCATGTGACAAAATTCCATAATGCTTTCATACCAGTCGTTATACCACATAAGGTCAAACCCTAATCCATCTTCAGCAACACTGTCTGTCACACCCGGATAAAGGGATGGCTCTGATGTAATCTTAAGAACCTCCGGATACTGTGTCTGTAAATACTGGTTCCATTTCCTAATTGCGGAAGTTGCCTGCAAATATTCATTTCCGCCAAAAATATTTGGCTGCCAGAACTGGTTGCCTTTTGCATAATCTAAGTACATCAGATAAGCAATCTCAACGAAATATAAACCATCAATATGATATTCCTGAACCCAGTACATAATGTTCGATATGACATAACTTACAACACAGTTGTTGTTAAAGTCATATTTGGATACCGGGAACAGAGGATGTTCTCTCTTAAATGGTTCCATCGGCTCATACAGACTCTTTCCATTGTAGAATGACAAACAGGTAGAGTCTTTGCAGAAATAAGATGGTACATATTCTAAAATAACGCCGATACCTTCTCTATGGCACAGATCAATAAATCGCTTTACGTCTGAGGAAGATCCAAACTTATGATAAATGGCATATGGTGCATTGGTCTGATATCCTTTACTTTCTTCTAATACACGCTCGCAGAGTGGAAGAATCTGTATATGTGTATATCCCATATTTTTCACATATGGAATTAATTCCTTGCCAACTTCATATAAATCTGTTTTCTCACTGCTTGCTAATACCTTATCTAAATCTACCTTATAAATATTAACTGGATGTTTTTCAATCGGTGTCTGTTTTCTCTGCTGCATCCAGTTATCATCTTTCCATGGATAGGTATCTTCTGTAACAACAGACCATTCTTCTTCCTCATAGGCAATGGCTTTGGCATAAGGATCATTCTTTCTAAAGGTTGTACCACCTTTCATAGACACTTCATACTGATAGGTATCACCCACCTCAACACCTGGTACAAACAGTTCAAAGAAATCACCTATTATACGGTTCATTGGATACATATGTCCAATATTTTTGTTGAAAGAACCACATACACTGACACGGACAGCATCCGGAACCCATACCGTAAACAGAACTCCTTTTTCGCCGTTTATGGTAGTGTATCTGGCACCTAATTTCTCATAACCGTTGTACAGGGTACCGGTTATAAAGTCCTGATAGTCTTTCTCAGTAAATTCCGTCTTATAGTCATAGCATTCTCCATAATATAATGTGGAGCCATCTGGAAATTCTGCTTCATAATAATAGTCAGTAAGCGTCTTAACTGATAAGCGTACTGCAAAGTACCCATCATCCTCCATTTGTTCCATTGTAAAGCGTTTACCACTGTCACGAAACACAACAAATACCTTTTCCGCTCCGGGACAAAATGTCTGCACTAAATAACTGCCCCATATTTTTCTGGTTCCCAATACTTCGCATGGCCTGTCCTCTTCGCCGTATAAAATTGCTTCTATACGCGGCCAATCCATATACTCGCTAATCCCTTTCATAATTAACCTCCTTATTCCATGTGCTTTCACAAAATTTTTAAGTACCCCATACATTAATACTGTATATTATTAACAATTTTTTATGTATTTATAGTAATGATACCATACTTTTTACTAATAGACTAGAGCCTATGGTAACAAATTGTAACATATTTTATATACTTATGAAATAACTGGTATAAATAAGTGATGCTATCTGCCTATAAAGAAACCTGCCTTAGTATACAATATTACTAAGACAGGTTTCTATGTAAGCTTATAACTAAACTACGCATCTACTGTATAGGCGCTAAGTTTTTCAATGAAATATCCATAATTGGTGCGGAGTGCGTTAAGGCTCCGGCTGACACAAAATCGACACCGATTTCAGCAATCTCTACTAAGCGTTCTTTGGTAACGTTGCCGGAACATTCTGTCTGTGCTTTGCCTGCAATTCTGCGAACGGCTTCTTTCATGGTTTCATTATCCATGTTGTCTAACATAATAATGTCGGCTCCGGCTGCAATGGCTTCGTCTACCATATCTAAGGTTTCTACTTCGACTTCAATCTTTCTGACAAATGGTGCATATTCTTTTGCCATCTGTACTGCTTTTGTTACACTTCCGGCTGCTCCTATGTGGTTATCCTTTAATAAGATACCGTCAGATAAATTGTAGCGGTGGTTACAACCGCCTCCTACTTTTACTGCGTATTTCTCAAAAAGACGCATGTTTGGTGTTGTTTTTCTGGTATCTAATAATTTTGTCTTGTAAGGTGCTAACATATCTGCAAATTCCTTTGTGAAGGTAGCAATACCGCTCATTCTCTGCATATAATTCAAAGCGGTTCTTTCCCCGGATAATAATGCACGAATATCACCTTTGATAACGCCCATAAGAGTACCTTTTGTCACCCAGTCTCCATCCTTTAACTCTGTCTCGAATACGGAATTCGGATCTAACAGCTCAAATACGCGCTTGAATACTTCAAGTCCACAGATAACGCCATCCTGCTTGCAGATTAAATCTGCTTTGCCAAGCTGGTACTCTTTCATAACAGCATTGGTTGTTACATCCTCACTACTAATGTCTTCACGCAATGCATTTAAAATATATTCATCTATATTAATTTTCATTGTTACACCATTTAACATATAATTCTTCATCCTTTCTTCGGATTTCGTCTCTTAATAATTTATGATTCTCTTTTCCACGGATTGGTCTGGGCTCATAGCTGTCTAAATCTACCGGAAGCTGCTGACACTCATAGGAAGCAAACTGTTCCGTAATTTTGTTTGCAGCTCTTCTTGCAAATACAAGACTTTCTAATAAGGAATTGCTTGCCAGTCGATTGGCACCGTGAACACCATTGTTTGCTGTTTCACCTACCGCAAATAATTGCTTCATAGATGTTTCACCATTGACGCTTGCCTTGATTCCGCCCATCAGGTAATGCTGCGCCGGAGTAACGGGAACCTTGTCAACGGATAAGTCATACCCTTCTTCTAAACATGCCTGGAAAATGTTAGGGAAGCGTGCGGCAATTTCCTCTCTTGATTTACATGGCATAGTAATGTAAACATGGTCGGTTCCCTCTTTTATCATTTCATCATAAATAGTATTGGTAACTACATCTCTAGGAAGCAGTTCATCTACAAACCGTTCCCCCTTGCTGTTTAACAGAATAGCACCTTCACCTCGTACGGACTCTGATATTAAAAATCGTCGGCCTTCTTTGCTTGAATATAACGTCGTTGGGTGAATCTGTATGTAATGAAGATTTTCTAATTCTACGCCATGACGAATTGCCAGTGCAAAGCTGTCTCCGGCAATGTGGCGGAAATTGGTGGAATGCTTAAATAATCCGCCGATACCTCCTGTTGCAAGAATGGTAGCATAGGCATAAAAAGCATTTCGTATGCCGTTGCTGTCTTCTGTCACAATACCATAACAGCAATTGTCTCCTTCAATAAAGTCAATCATGGATACATATTCCACTAACTCTACATTCTCACATTTTCGTACTTGTGCAAGAAGCTTCTGTGTAATTTCCTTGCCTGTAACATCTTTGTAATGCAGAATACGGTTGGTGGAATGCGCAGCTTCTTTCGTATAATTCAGTGCGCCATCCTGATCCTTATCAAATTCTACACCATAATGAATCAAGGACTGGATGATATCCTGAGATTCTTCTATCATAATGCGAACAGCTTCTTTTGAATTTTCATAGTGACCAGCACGCATGGTATCTTCAAAATATGCATCAAAATCTTCTTTTGTTTTTAATACGCAGATACCACCCTGCGCTAAATAGGAGTCGCTGTTTTCTGCCTGGTCTTTTGTCACAAGCAACACTCTCTTATTGGAAGGGAGACTTAATGCTGCAAACAGACCTGCACACCCCGTTCCTACAATGATTACATCATATGTATTTTGTATCATGTTTTTTTCATTCCTTTCGGCTGTACTAGTCAGCCAACTCAAGCATTTTTTCCAGTGGAAGTCTGGCACCATCAATCAACGCGGATTCCATCTGAACCTGCGGCGTTTCCGTCTCTAATACATGACAGACTTTTTCTAATGTAATCTTTTTCATATCCTCACATATCATGTCTGTAAATAATGGATAAAACTTTTTCTCCGGATTCTTCTGGCAGAGCTCATAGAACACACCTTTTTCGGTAACAATGATAAATTCTGTGCCCGTATGCTCTGTCGCATATTTGATAATGCCGGTAGTGCTGCCAATGTAATCAGCCAGTTCTAAGACATCCGGCTGACATTCCGGATGAACCAGCACTTGTGCATTCTTGTGTTCTTCTTTTGCTTTTAAGATATCTTCTTTCCTTATCCGGTTATGTATTGGACACCAGCCTTCGTTGAAATAAAAGGTCTTTTCAGGAACTTTGCCGGCAATAAAACGTCCTAAATTCTTGTCTGGAATAAAGAAAATATTCTTATTTGGAAGCTTCTTCACTATGCTTAACGCATTAGCAGATGTAACAATTACATCTGCATATTGTTTAATCTCTGCTGTGGAGTTGATATAACAAACAACTGCTACATCTTCTATCTCATCATGAATCGATTTTAACCGCTCCATATCTACCATATGTGCCATTGGACAATCTGCAGTTTCATCAGGCATAAGCACCTTTTTATCTGTATTTAGTATTTTAGCACTTTCTCCCATAAAGGATACGCCACACAGTACAAGGATTTCTGCATCCAGTTCGGTAGCTACCTTGCTCAGATAATAGGAATCACCAACGTAATCCGCAATCTGCTGTACTTCATCCTCTACATAATAATGTGCCAAAATAACAGCATTTTTTTCTTTTTTTAGTTTTTTAATTTTCTCTGCTAAATCCTGCATAATAAACCAACTTTCTGAATCTTAAATATCTTTATAAATATGACACGATTTTACACAAATGTCAAGGTATTGACGGATTGATCTTACACGCTTACATACACTTCTGATACCATTCTTCAGGAAGGTATGCTTTTACATAGATACCGTTATCACGATATTCTTCCTCTAACAAGGTTCCATACTTCCGAATGTACTGTAAAATGTGTGCTTCTTCATAGGGAATGACACGCTCTAATAGTTGTAAGTTTTCCCGCAGTAGTTCTGCTATCAAAGATTTCAAATCCGCAAGCCCCTGACCGGTTCGTGCAGATATGGCAAGGACTTTGTCTGCATGGTTATCAAACTGGTAGAAGTCATTCACATCCTTATCTACCTTATTAAATGCAGTAATGACAGGTTTACCTTCCACTTTTAAATTCTTAAGTGTGTCATACACCGTCTCCATCTGGCTTTCTACTTGCGGATTGGTGCCATCAACCACGTGGAGAAGAATGTCTGCATATTTTGCTTCTTCTAGTGTACCTCGAAACGCATCAATCAAATGGTGTGGCAACTTTCTGATAAAGCCAACCGTATCTGTGATCAGAACCTCCTGCTTATTCTCCAGTTGCAATGAACGTGTTGTCGGATCCAGGGTAGCAAACAACTTATCTTCCTCAAGGACACCGGCTCCTGTCAGTTGGTTCAGGAGTGTAGACTTTCCGGCATTGGTATAGCCGACAATGGCAACCACCGGCATCTGGTTTCTCTTTCTTTGCTGGCGATTAACTTCTCTATTTTTTTGCACTTCCGCTAATTCTTTTTTTAGATGGGAGATCCGGTTCTTAATCAAACGCCTGTCCATCTCTAATTTCTTTTCACCGGGACCTCTCGTACCGATACCACCACCTAATCTGGACAGCGAGGTACGCATACCAACAAGTCTTGCCAACATATAACGGTGTTGGGCTAACTCCACCTGTATCTTTCCTTCTGCTGTCTGGGCACGTCCTGCAAAAATATCAAGAATCACACAGGTTCTATCCATGATTTTTGTGTCCAGCTCCTGTTCTAAATTGCGAATCTGTGCTGGCGATAATTCATCATCACACACAATTCCTGTTGCATCAAAGGCTAAGATAGCTGTTTTTATATCCTCTAATTTTCCTTTACCCACATAGGTGCCCGGGTGAATGGAATCACGCGCTTGTGTGACTCTGCCCACAGCTACAGCACCTGCCGTCTCTACCAGTTCTTCTAATTCATCTAAGCTTTCATTTGCAGCTTCTTCCGTGCCGGTAAATGCTGCTACCAGAATCAGCCGTTCTTCTACTTTTTCATTTTCAAACATATATATCCTTTCAGAATCCAAGCGTGCAAACTGCATTTTTGCTTCCATACATATTATTTTCACTCACATTTACGCTGGTCAAATACGTCCCACCAACATAGATGCAAACGATAACTTCCTATGATTATAATATAGTTTCCCCTAAAAGTATACCATCTTTTTTATTTTCTATGTACAAGTTAGATAATTGCAAAACGCCAACAAGGTAGTGAATGGTCATCACTTTCGCAAACACCTAACGATGTACTAGTATATAAAAAGCGGCTGTACTGCCAAAACAGCACAGCCACAAAAGCGTATTGCTTTTTATTTATTTTTTTTCTTAGAACTGATGATATATGCAGCTACTACTACAATGAGAAGAACTACACACACAGCAGCTACGATAGGTGTCACGTTTCCGGTGTTACCTGTTACCGAAGATGCATTTCCATTCGAAACTGCTTTATTGCCTTTTGTCAATACCATAGCAGAAATGCCACTAACTTCAACTTTTCCAGATACGGTATCGAGTACTTCTGTACCGGCTTTTTCACCATTTACATAAACATCCCAGTTACCTTCCGGAAGTGTTACCGTAACATTTTCTTTGTTTGCGTTGTAAACTACAAATAAAGATTCTGCGGTTTCTCCGTTTGGTGAATTGTCAATTGTATAAGCTACTACATTTGCATCAAGACCATCGATGAAGGTAAGGTTATTCTGTACTTCTTCTGTTGTAGTCATGCGAAGTGCACCGTGTGCTTTACGGAATGCAATCAAACCTTTATAGTAATTGTAAACATCCTGATACTTTGTTAAATCATTCCATTTGAGTGAGTTGACTTCATCTGATAAATTATAGCTGTTCGATGAGAGCGTACCATCTTCTAATGGTTTGCTACGAAGCATTTCTTCACCCGCCTGGATAAATGGAATACCCTGTGAAGTAAACACAATCGCACTTGCTAAATTATTCATCTTAATTCTGTCTTCTACAGAATCATCCGGGTTAGATGTAGCTAATTTATCCCATAAAGTATAATTATCATGGCAGGATACATAGTTGATTGTCTGTGCCGGATTTGGTGACCATGCACCATTTGATTTTTCATAGGCATCATAATCAACCTGCTCATTTTCCGTACAACCAACTACGCTGTACATAATATCATTTTCCATTCCTTCTTTGCCGCTGACAAATCCTTTGTCTAATGCGTCAAATACATTACCCTTTAAGGCATCACGGATGTCATCACTAAAGGCTGCGATGGCATTTAATTTTGACGTATTTGCTTTTAATGCTCTCTGTGTTGAGTCTAATGTAGAGTCTCCGGAAGTCCATCCTTCACCATAAGTAATAATGGAAGGATCTATCTCATCTAAGGCTTCCCGGATGGCATTCATTGTTTCAATATCATGGATTCCCATTAAGTCAAAACGGAATCCGTCTACATGATATTCTGTTGCCCAATATACAACAGAATCTACAATGTACTTGCGAACCATTGCACGCTCAGAAGCAGTCTCATTACCACAACCTGATGCATTGGAGAAGGAATCTCCATTCATGCGATAGTAATAGTTTGGTACTACTTTCTGGAAGTTAGAATCTGCTGAACTGAATGTATGATTGTAAACCACATCCATGATGACACGGATTCCATTTTCATGCAAAGTCTGTACCATTTCCTTGTATTCATTGACACGAACAAAACCATCGTTTGCATCCGTAGAATAAGAACCTTCCGGTATGTTAAAGTTCTGCGGATCATATCCCCAGTTAAACTGGCTTTCGCTGTTGCTTTCGTCAACAGATGCATAATCAAAGGATGGTAACAAATGTACATGCGTGATACCTAAATCCTTCATATGGTCAAGACCTGTGGAAAGACCATCGCTGTTTTTGGTTCCTGTTTCTGTTAAGCCTAAGAATTTACCTGCATTGCTAATAGCAGAAGAAGCATCTGCTGATAAATCTCTTACATGTAATTCATAGATAACAGCGTCTGTCATATTTACAAATTCTGGTTTTTTATCGTTTTCAAAACCTTCCGGATCGGTAGAAGCCAAATCAATTACCATACCACGTTTACCGTTTACACCTGCTGCTTTGGCATAAGGGTCAACTGCTTCATTGGTTTCCCCACCAACGGTTACGCTATAGGTATAGTAAACACCATTGATATCACCTGTTTTTTCATATACCCAGGTTCCTTTTTCATCAGCAGTCATAGGAACCGTTTCGATCAGACAATCACCGGAGCCGGCTTCATATAAATTCAATTCTACTTTTGAAGCAGTTGGTGCCCATACGCGGAAATTTGTTTTTTCCTTTGTGTAAATTGCACCTAAATCATCTCCGGAATATGTATATTCTTCTTCAAAGCTTTCTGAAGAAAATGCACCTGTAATACCAACGTCACATGCATGCCAGTCTTCATAGGTAATTGTATATGTGTGGTTTAAAGACACCGGTTCATCTAATACAACCTTAGTTGATTTTAACACGCCCGGTTCTTCGTTCCAGATATGGTGAACCTTATAAGAAGCTCCTGTCTCGTCTGTTACTTTGAATTTTGTATAGGTATCTTCTGCTGCTGTATCAATTGTCTGAGACAATGTAACATCAATCTGCTTCGTAGTTCCCTGGCTGAATTCCGCTGTTAATATAGTAGGTGTTTTGTCTACTTCTTCCGCACTGTACCATACATCATTTTTACCTTCTACTGTATAGACATCAAGTACATTGCCAGAAGCCTTAGATAAATCAACTGTGCGGTCATTTGTGGAATCCGGATTGCCTTCGTTATAAATAGTAAATCCTAATTCTCCTTCTTTATCTTCACCAGCAAGACCAACATGGTACACAGCACCATACTCATCTGTGCCGGAAAGTGGATACGTTCCGGGAGTTGCCTTTGACTTCCAGGCTAATGCTTCTGTTGTATCATAGCTTTCATCATAATTATAATAATGAACGTTTACTTTTAAAGAATCTGCTTTGTCATACAGTTCTAAACGTGCTTTTTCCATTCCTTCGAAATCATAGGAAGTGCATCCTTCTGGTGCTTCATACACGAATTCTGCCTGACCACTGGTAACCCAGATTTCAGTTACGTCGGTGTTCATTTTAATCATTCGGTCATCGGAAATATCTTTATCTTCCCAGTCATTTAATCGAACAATAAATCCTACTTTTTCCGGCTGGGTTGAAGTCTGGTAAACGGCTATTTTACCAAAGTCATCTTCTGCCTTGAAGTTAATAGACTGGCCATCTTTTCCGTCCTCCCATACCCACAGGTTCCATCCGTCATAATTGTTGTCTGCACGTCCACCATAATGGATAATCAATGTTGTTCCCGCTGCTTCTGCTACCTGTGGCGGTATTACACCTAACACAGTTACGAGCAAAAACACGGCTGCAAGAAATGCAGATGCTAGTTTTTTTGCTACTTTTTTCATTATTTGTCCTCCCTATTTGTAGTAATCCTTTTCCTTCTTACATATTGTTTACTAAATGAAAAAGATATAAATATTTTATCAGAAATTGGAATATATGGAAACCGTTTTCCCTCCCAAAAAAAATCAATATTCTTTGTGCAAGTTGTACAGATTATATCAAAAAAAGAGTGTGAAAAAAGATATTTTCCACACTCTTTTCCGATGCACCTTGGTTTATTGTCATTGATTTGGATACTACGCACCTGTCCACTTTTATTTATCGTTTCTCATCCACTTGCTTTCCCAGAACATCTTCTTCTGTAATTTGTCCCTGCTGAATCATTGACATCACTTTTTGTTGGATTTCTTCCTGCATTTCATCTGCTTTTGTTATGTTTTTCATAACATTTATATCGATACCGACATCTGGTTCATCAATTCCCATCTGCTCCCGTTTTTCTTCCTGCTCCTGCTGAAATTCTTCCTGCTTTTCTTCTACTTCCTGTGTATTTTCATCCACATTTTCCTTCACTTCATCCAGTAGCATATTGGCGATTTCTTTTTCTGCATCTTTAATTGCTTCTTCCTCAGCCACCTTTGCATCTGCTATGGCATGACTTTTTAAACGTTCTAAAGAAATGGAATGAATCACTTGTTGCTCTGCCTCAACCATTAATGAATTGGTAGTCATGTCATTTTTATTTTTCTTGATCATTTTATCATAATCAAGGCATCGTTGTTGGAACTCTGTTAATGGCCCCATAGCATCTAATTGCGCTTGTTCTTCTTCGGTCAGATCTTCGTTGTACAATTCAGCTTTGACATAAATTTTATAATCGGTTATTTCCTTGCTGGTATCATCTAAGCCATATTCTTCTTGGAGACGTTTCTTTTCATCCTGCATACGCTGGTTGTCTTTTCGATATTCATCTGACTGTTGGCTTAATTCATCAATATGAGATACTCGTTTGGCAACACTCTGGTCAATTCTTACTTCTTGTGCAAAAGTGTCCATAAGTTTGTCTACCGCTTTTTGATGTGCAGTTTTGCGTTGCTGCTCTGCTGTATTCTGTCCTATCTGCAACTCTCCTGCAAAAATACTGTTTCGTGACTCTTTTAATGCTTTCTTATCCCCTTGTGTACCAAATTGCTCTACCTGTTCCTTGCTGTCATAGAATACATTAATGCTTTTTATTGACATTTTTTCCACCTGTAATCCAACATACCTCTTCTTCAAGGTTGCATGGATTGTTTTCCTTTCTCCCTCACTTTTATCAGGGTAATCTTCCTTAAAATTCCAGTTATTCTATATATCGACAGGGAAAGATGATTTCTAAACCGGAAAGAGTTCTTCTTGCAGATTCTCACGCCGGGCACGGTACCTTGCAACATACTACATTTCGCACGAGTGCGTATCCTATTTTCATATACCAGGAAATTTCAGGCAGTACATTTTATAATAAACTGCTATACCTTCCTTTCAAATTCGTGCGCATTAGTTTTTATATACCAGAAAATTTCATACATTACGTCATGCAACGGACTGTTGTAATTTCCTAGTATATAAAAAATAAGGGTTCCGATTATAACAAAAACAGAACCCTTATTTGCTGTAGCTACAAAATATATGTCAGATAAAAGAAAGAATCTGACAGACTATCTCAAATACAGTAGTTGTAGCGATACTGATGACAAGTGCTACCAACAGATTTTCTTTGTTTTTTGACTTTTTTGTTACCATTAATGGCGTGCGCATTGCCTTTAAAACCAGATAAAAGATAGCAAAACTTATGATAAAAATCATGCCAATGCGAAGAAAAAACTGTGTTGCTTTCATACCGACGGCAATGCAAAGAAGAAACCAAAGCATCAAAATAATACCACTTGCAATTGTATTTATTTTCAAAAACAATAACAAGCCTTTATCGATGTTGTTTTTTGGTTCTGCGACTGTTTCATCAGGATCGCCATACTCCCATGAAAGTCCGTTTTCTGTCTCCTGCAAGTGGCAAACAACTCTGTTTTTTTCTGTAGATGTAAATTTCATACAGTAGCTAATATCAAGCATTGTTTTTTGAATGGATATTAACCGGTAACCATTTTTTGCTTGTTTCTCAATAAATTCCTCCATCACACCAAGCGGCGTCATGGCATGAAAAATCTTTCGTTTCACTTATCTCTCCTCCTCTTTCCGGAATGAAGCGTGCAAGCACGTTCTCGTGAATTCAGCTAGTTATTATGTGTGCACGCTTTGTCGCGCGGAATTTGGCACGCAGTGTACCTTTCTTTCAAATTCTTGCTAGGCATTTGCGAAAGTGATAACCATCCGTAAATTGTCAGAATTGTTTGTGCAAATAGCTGCTTACTACATAGTCTATATTTGACGCGCTCTCGCTCCCTTCAAACGTAGCGGACACTAAGGCTGTAAAATACACAGCCCA